>CAZIIP010000133.1:0-8635 GCA_964539455.1 uncultured Rhodothermales bacterium | reverse complement strand
ACGCTTTCTCTCGAAAATCGTCCAGTGCCCGATAAAACCGGATAAACGTAGCCTGACCCACGTCTTCTGCTTCCGGGCCCCGTCCCAGCATGCCAATGACGGTCGCAGCAACCTGCGACTCATACCGTTCCACAAGCGCACGAAATGCGCTCTGGTCACCGGCTCGCGCGCGCGAAAGCAGTTCGTGGTCGTCGACCTCGGTTACGGTGCTCATACATCCATTGGACAACGCAGTGGGATACGATATTCCGGACCGTTGTTCGTGCCGGGTTTTCGCATGCAGGTCTGCGCCGCAATCCGCTCCGACGGCTAATACGTTCGGAATTCGAAAATGGCCGATACCGGACCCGCAGACCGGGATTTTCCCGCTTCCGCCTCGAAGCGGGCGTGTCTATTCGAGCGTAAACATGCCTGAGCCATCCACGGCTCCGAGGGTTACTTCCTGAAGTGAGCCGGCACGGTCATCGTGCCATTTGGTGCGAATCCGCACGTAGTTATCGGTCCAGCCGTACATCCAGCCCTTCTTTTTTTCGTGCTCCCACAACACCCTTTGGCGACTACCACCCTGCGATTCATAAAACGCCAGTCGCTTCTTTTCCGACATCATTCGCAGACTACGGCTACGCCGCGCACGTTCCCGTGCCGGCACGGTGTCACCGTCCAGTTTCTCCCGTTCGTCTACCGCCGCCGTCCCCGGCCGTTCAGAGTACGTGAACACATGCAGGTAGGACACATCCAGTGCCTCGAGAAATGCCACGGTTTCCTCAAATCCGGCATCCGATTCTGATGGGAAACCGACGATGACGTCGCAGCCGATGGCCGCTTGCGGCATGCGCTCCTTGATGCGGGCTACGCGGTCACGGTAAAGGTCCCGCCTGTACCGGCGGCGCATACCGGCCAGGACGGTATCGTTTCCGCTTTGCAGCGGGATGTGAAAATGCGGAACGAACCGGCGTGCCTCTGCCACGAAATCAATGATATCATTCGATAGCAGGTTCGGCTCAATCGAGGAGATCCTGATGCGATCGACCGGCACCTCCTGCTCCAGGCGCCTGATCAGATCCAACAGGCTATCTCCATTTTCACGGCCATAGAGGCCGATATTAACGCCCGTAAGTACGATTTCAGCTACACCGGCTCCGGCAATCTCCAGCGACTCCCGGATCGTCTCGTCCATCGTTTGTGACCGGCTGGGGCCCCGCGCCATCGGTATCGTGCAAAAGGAGCAGCTATAATCACAGCCGTCCTGGACCTTGAGAAAAGCCCTGGTCCGTCTGCTGGTAGAATAGGAAGAGCCGAACGTGGTTGCGGAGTCGATGCAAGAGACGTGGACCTGGGTTTTCGGCTCTTTTCGGAATCCGTCGATAAAGGAAAAGAGGTGAAATTTTTCCGTATTCCCCAGCACGAGGTCAACGCCGTCGATGGCGGCAATCTGTTCGGCACCCATTTGAGCATAGCAACCGGTGACAATAACATAAACTGCATCGTTGGCTTTCACCGCACGGCGGATCGCGTTTCTGCATTTCCCGTCCGCCTGCTCGGTGACGGTGCACGTATTGATCACCGTGACGTCGGCAGGATCACCGAACGGTACGGTTTCGAACCCCCGCGCCTCGAACCGACGCGCCAGGGTACTGGTCTCTGCAAAGTTCAATTTGCAGCCAAGGGTATGGAACGAAACCCGCGCCATGGGAAGGAATTGGTAAACGAGGACCGGCTCCGGCTGCAATTTTACAGGGGCTGTCGAGGCTCGTTCCTCGAACGCCGGGTATGTATCTTACATTATATATCGTAAGAGGCGTGTATCCATGATTGCTCGAGAAGGATATCTCATCATAGTAATCTCCATTGTCCTGGCCCTGGTACTGCTGTTCGTCACGCGATGGGTACCCGATGTCGTTCGTCCCGTGCTGTACGTGCTCGCCGCATTTTCGGTAGGATTTACACTGTTTTTCTTTCGGGACCCCAAGCGTACCCCTCCGCCGGAAAGTAGCGATGACCGGATCGTACTCTCTCCGGCAGACGGTAAGGTCGTCGCAGTCGCGCACGAGCATGAACCACACTATATCCACGCGGACGTAATCCGCGTATCGATATTTCTTTCGCCGCTGGATGTGCATGTGAACCGCATACCGGCGTACGGAATTGTAGAGCACGTCGATTATGTTCCGGGCGAGTATCTTGTTGCCTGGCATCCGAAGGCGAGCGAAAAGAATGAGCGTTCCGTAATCGGAATGCGACATCCGGAAGGTTGGCGAATCGTATTCAAGCAGATTGCCGGAGCGGTTGCGCGCAGGGTCGTCTACCATATCGCGGAGGGGGATACGGTCGAGCCGGGAGACCGCTTCGGAATCGTGAAATTCGGTTCGAGAATGGACGTTCTCGTTCCGGAGGGATCGGCTATCTCGGTCGTGAACGGCGATCGTGTCAGAGGTGGCACTTCCATTTTGGGCTATCTTCCCCCGGGAAATCCGTCATCGGGACATGACGGAAACTAGACCAGATGGTGCGTATGCCGGCCAGACGATACCGCTTCAAACGTACACGTGAATCGCGACCGGACCCCGGCGCCCGACCGGGTCTCCGGGCCCGCATCGCATCGAACCGCTCGGAGCGACAGGAAAAGCCGCGGCAGTTGCCGCGCGGCGTGGCGATACCGTCTTTTTTCACGTTGCTCAACCTTTTCGCCGGATTCCTGGCGCTTATCCAGATCAGCGAAGGCCGGTTGGTGAATGCGGCCTGGCTGATTGTGCTCGCAGGGTTCTTTGATGCGCTGGACGGAATGCTGGCGCGGCTTACCGGTTCGACCAGCCAGTTCGGTATCGAACTCGACAGTCTTGCGGATGTCGTGTCTTTCGGCGTTGCGCCCTCGTTTGTCGTCTACCACCACGGGCTCAATGAATTCGGTTCGCTCGGACTCATGGTTGCCTCATTGCCTGCCCTGTGCGGTGCGGTTCGTCTGGCCCGGTTCAATGCGTTTGCGGAGGAGGAAAAGCGTGACCATTTCAACGGACTTCCAATCCCGGCACAGGCGGCCACGCTGGTCTCTTTCATACTGGTTTTCGACCGTCCGGAAGTGTTCGAGTCATTTGAACGCGGCCATCTCACATTCCTGATACCGCTCGTCATTGGACTCTCCACACTTATGGTCACGAATATCCGTTTCGATGCGATCCCACAGCCGACACGTGCGTACATTCGCTCTCATCGTTTCGAAACGGTATCGTTTGCTCTGTTTTTACTGCTCGTCGCATTGTTTCAGGAAGCGGGGTTGTTTGCCGGTTTCATGGGCTATATGATGATCGGTATCGGCAGGGCCATATTCCGTACAGGTCGCAATTTGTTACATGACAACGGCGTCGAACTCTCGGATTGACCGCAAGCAAAACACACCAAACGCGTCCTGGGCAAGGCTTCTACTTTCTTCCGAAAACGATTCAACTTCAAGAACCGTGTACAAAGCAACCATCTGTGTAACCCTCCGTCCATCCATTCTCGATCCCCAGGGCAAAGCCACGAAGCATGCGTTGGACAATCTCGGTTTCGACGGTGTGCAACAGGTCAGGGTGGGCAAATACATCGAGATGTCGATCGACGTCGAGGATGAGGGTTCGGCGCGTCAAATCGCGCAGGAAGCGTGTGCGAAGTTGCTGGCCAATCCCGTGATGGAGGATTATACCATCGAGATCTCGGCAGCGTGACGTTCGTCTAGAGAATATCATTGTGATTGATATGGCATTTGAGGACAGATTGGTACCGGAGCTTTGCCGTTGCGTGTCCGCGACACCGACGAAACCGTCGGAAACCACGCCCGAGGTCGATGTTGCGGTAGCCGAGCAGGAGGAAACGAAGGAAGATCATCCCTGGCGCGTGATTCTGTTCAACGACGACATCCACACCTTCGATGAAGTAATCCGCCAGTTGATAAAAGCCACCGGATGCTCCACGAGCAAGGCCGAGAAGCTGGCCTGGGAAGTGCACTCGAAAGGAAAGGCGTGCGTATACGAGGGCACGTTCGAGGAGTGCTTTCGCGTGCAAGGTGTTTTACGGGAGATTCAATTGGTCACGGAAATCGAGGGGTAGTTTTTCAATTCATGATTCCAGCGGGATGCCTGTCAGGCCGGCCCTGCTTACGACCGTATCGTTTGACACAACGCCGGACCTCCGGTTCCGATACTCGTGGCGGGTCCGTGCGGAAGAACCGCTGGATTGGTAGCCCTGCCCCAAGGCACCTCGGCCTAACAGTACCGGGCTGTTCTCGATTGCGTTTCGCAGTGCATGTCCGTAAACTGCATGCACGTTCTTTCGCATAGGCACACGAGTTCCATCGCTCATTACAGGGCCAGGACGAAGAGGGAATCCGGTCGGCCGCTTCAACGGCGGCCGAAAAAGCCGGAGCTGTACCCGCAACTGTGAGCCACCAATGCCGTTCCGGTGCCGATACCACCGGCCACTGTTTCAAGAATTTCAGAAATGGGAAGGCCGGAGGTGAAGCCGGAGGCGCTGTTTTTCTATATCGAGAAACGAGGTGGCAAGCCAGGAGATCTGCTCGCGTGTTTTCGTGCTTGAGACCTCCGGGGAAATGGGGTCCGTGCGAGACTGATGCGCTACACGCTGTTCGGTTTTATGAGCAGGCAAGCAGTCGACGCCCGGACCTCCTTATGGGGTACGGGCTTTTTTATGCTTCACACTCATAGAACACGTTACCTGCTTTTCCTCCTGCTCGTGGCGGGAGTCAGCCGGAACGGCCTGTTCGCACAGATGCCACCCGGGCGGACGGCCGTACTTCTCGATACCACGGTCGCGCTGCCCCGTCTGACGGTAACCGCCGCGCGCACGGAAGTGCCCACGATTTCGGCTCCGGTCCGTGTTTCGGTATTGGATGCAGCGCAGAGCAAAAGATCCGGCACACGATCCGTTGCCGGGTTGCTCGAAAAACGGTCGGGTGCATTTGTCCGGCGATATGGCGGCGGAGGACTCTCCACGCCATCCATACGTGGCACGAGTGGCTCGCAAACACTGGTGCTGCTCGATGGTCACCGGATCGTCAACCCGCAACTTGGCCAACTCGACCTCTCCCTTCTGCCAATCGTCATGCTCGAATCTGTTGAGGTGATGCATGGTGCCGGCTCCGCCCTGTATGGCACGGACGGCATCGGTGGTGTGGTAAACCTGCGCAGCCATGTTCCCGAGGCCGGTACCCGGATCGTCCTTTCAGGCGCGTCAGGTGCATTCGGCGAGCGCATCGGAGAGTTGGTGATTTCGGGCGGTCGGAACGGACTATCCGGCATGCTTGTCGCCGGATATGAAACGGCGACCGGAGACTATCTTTACCTCAACAAATCCCTCTTCCCGCCTCAAGAGGTTCCGCGAACGGGTGCAGATCGGACCAGTGGTTCCCTGCTCGGCAGTGTACGACACCGGGAGGGTCGGAACCGCCTTCAAGTAAGTGGCTGGTACAACAACGTGGAGCGTGGTCTGCCGACGATCGGTGGAACCCGCCGTCGCGGTGAACGGCAATGGGATGAACACGTCAGGATCTGGTCAAACTACGAGAGGCGCCTCGTGCAAGGTTCGCTGCACATCGGCGGGCTCGTTCAGCAACACGCGCTTCGTTACGTCAATGAACTGGCCGAAATTGACGCGACCGGCGACACACGCCTGATCGCACTCGAAGCGGAGGCCCGAACAACCCGATTCCCTCACTGGCTACTCGCGGCAGGAGTGTCAACCGGCCTGGGAAATGCCACGCACCCCAACCTGATCGACGATGCAAAACAGTCAAACATCGGGCTATTCCTCAATAGTACGGGTGAGGTTGGACGGCTGCTGGTTTTCCCCGCTCTTCGCGTTGACACCTGGCTGGTCTCCAGTGAAACGTCCCGTCTCTCCATCAGCCCTCGACTCGGGCTGAATTATCAACCGGTCGCAGGATTGCCGGTCCACCTCAAGGCAAGCGCAGGTCACGCCTTCCGAGAGCCCACTTTAAACGATCGCTTTTGGCAACCCGGGGGGAATCCCGACCTGCATCCGGAAACCGGCTGGTCATACGATACCGGAATTGTATATGCCTCACGGTTCATCGAAGCAGAAATCAGCGGTTTCGGTGCCGATATCCGCGACCAGATTACCTGGCTGCCGACACCTTCGGGAATGTGGTCTCCCGTCAACACCGCCCGGGTCAGATCTCGCGGCCTCGAGTCATCGCTCGCCATCCGGGGGCAGCTGCAAGCGAATCGGCCGCTTGAAGCGGGGGTCTTCTACACATTGGTCGATTCGCGTGACCGGTCCGATCCGCAGGCACCTGCATGGAACCGTCAGCTGCGCTATGTGCCCAGACATCAGGTCAAGTCGTTCGTCCAAGTCGGCCTCGGCCCATTCGGCCTCGGAGGCAATGCACAATACACGGGCAGGCGGTCGGTCACGACGGACGGCTCCTCAACGCTCGATCCACATCTCATCTTTGATCTTCATTTGCGCCTCCGGCTGCAGAGAGGAGAGATCCTTAAGGGAAGCCTAGCCCTGCAGGTTTTTAATGTCTTCGACAAAACCTACGAGGTGTTGAAAAATCACCCCATGCCGCCACGCTCCGCCAGGGTAAATCTGACACTCGAATTCCTGCGATAACAACAAAGAACCACTTATTCACGCACACCCGAAGAACCGTACATGAACACGCGAATCACCGCCCACCAAAAGAATCGGTTACCGATTTCCCTTTTGCTCGTTGCATTCCTCTCCGCATCTGCGTCTGCACAGCCCACCGGCATCTATGTAGCCAATCAGGGCAATTTTGCAGACAACAGCGGATCCGTCAGTTATCATGACTTGACGACGGAAACGACCCGGACCGTCATCGAGGACTTCGGAACCCTCGTGCAGAGCCTGACCATCGTGGACGACTTGTTGTACGTGATGTCGAACACATCGGAAGCCATCGACGTCATTGACACGAACGCGGGTGCTCGGATTGCCCAGATTGCCGGAATCGGCAGCCCCCGGTATATGGCGATGGTCGAGGCGGAAAAAGCCTATGTAAGCAATCTTTTCTCCGCGACGGTAACCATCGTCGATTTATCAGCCGATTCCGCTACCGGCACGATCGCTGTCGGCCAGAATCCCGAAGATATCGCCGTCGTGGGCGGACGTGCCTATGTGGCAAACTCAGGTTTCGGTGGCGATTCGACGCTCACCGTCATCGACACGGCGACCGATACGGTGATCGAGACCATCGACGTGGGCTGTCGTGCACCCCGCCACCTGGAGGTAGATTCCGAAAACGAGCTTTGGGTATTCTGCAACGGCACGGAACTCTATGACCCCGATTATAATGTGACCGGCACGATCAATGGGGCAATCGTGATACTCGACGGGACTTCGGGCGAAAGCGTCACCTCATTCGGATTGGACTTTGTGGGCGGAGCTGCCTCATTTGGTCACGATTCTCACTTCACTGAAGGAACGGCCGAGGTGTTCTACATACACGGCAGCGACGTACTCGTTTATAATACCGCCACAAACCAGTACCAGGAAACGATTACGCTCGCGGGCGAAGAAGGTATCGGTGGTGTTGCCTATGATCCGGCAGCGAAGCTGTTCTACGCCGGACGTCCCGCAGCAGACTTCATTTCCGCCGGGGTCGTTTCCGTACACGAGCGGGACGGCAAAGAGGTAGCGCGAATATCCGCCGGCATTGCCCCCACCCAGATCCTGCTCGTTCCCGAACCGACCGCAACCGTGAACGAACCAGCAGGCGCCGTTCCAAACAAATACCTGGTACTATCGAACTATCCGAATCCGTTCAATCCATCATCGACACTGCAGGTAGTGCTGCCTGAGGCCGGCAATGCAAGACTGACGATCTACAACGCCCTCGGTCAGCCCGTCGACCAATTGATTGACGGACCACTACCCGCCGGAATGCACAAGGTGCAATGGGACGCTTCCGGATATCCCAGCGGGGTGTATATGGCACGCATCCGGGTCGGTGAAGAGACGGTGACGCAGCGAATGGTGCTGGCGAAGTAGGAAGCGCCCATCCCGCCGGGAGAAGACCGTGCCGGCCCCCACGTGGCAAAGCAGCCTCTTATACACCTCCACAGGACCGTTTGGCGCGTTTCGTCAACACATTGGCCCAAAACGACAAATAACAAGCGTTTTATTGGTATTGGAGGCAAAATCACTTCATGTTATGAAGGCAACGTGGAGTAGCTACAAGGGAGAAATGGAATGGCAAAACAAGCTAACAGAGCGCCGAAGATAACTGGAGGCCAAAGAGCAATCTTGGTGGCGTTTCTGTTGCTTGTTTTGCCGTCCGGCTTCGAGGCACTGGCATCCAGTCCGTCATGTGAAGGAGGCGTTTATGACACCATAACCGAAATTGACCGGAATGACCGTGCTGAAGGCATGTGAGAGACATTAGTATGATCCAGAAAGATCCGTCCGGTGATAATTGAAGCAATCGAACCTGCCGATATTGCGTCAATACCTCCATTTGCCGGATCTCACATCCAGCAGTTCTGTTATTCCGGTCTAATCTTCCTCCTCGGCCCGATTTTCCAGCTTCGCCAAATACTCGGACGGAGAGAGGTCCATCTCCGCTTTAAAAACCCTCGAGAAATGAGCCGGAGAGGTG
>CAZIIP010000132.1:0-8688 GCA_964539455.1 uncultured Rhodothermales bacterium | reverse complement strand
GACGTCGTTCGGCACGTAGTCTCCGGTTTCGTCCAAACGGACACCCGGGCCGACCACGCCACCTTCATCGACCGTCACCCATGCGTAGGAGCCATCCGGATCGCGGGCCGGCAACCAGGTGCCGTCATCCTGCTGGATGTACTCCAGCGGTTCAACCACCGGTCGACCGTCAAGCGTGGTAAGATCGAGATTCGGATCGTTATTGTTGGTGATCGTTCCGCCCGTATTCATCATCGCATGGTTGCGGCTGTAGATTTTGCCGCCTACCTGTCCACTGAACAACACATACAGGCTTAGATCCTTGTAGCGGAACGTGTTGCCGAATCCATAGGTAAAGTCGGGCTGATAGGTGCCGACGCTCACTTTGTTGGTTGTAAGAACGGGCAAGCCGTTCTCGTGTACGATCTCCCCGTGGAACTGACTCGACGAGTCATCGACGCGCTCGAATCCGAGACCGACAAGCTGGCCGTAAGGTTCGCCTTCAATGGCCTCGAACGAGAGATCACGACCGTCATCACCCGGATAGAGATCGGGTACGATCTGGAACGTGGTGATACCTTCAGCCAGCTCGACCACTTCGCTGCGGTTCCGGCCGAAGTTCACGGTGCCTTCCCAGCTTTTCTGACTGTTGAATTGGAAGGGTTGTAGCGTAAGTGCCACTTCGAATCCACGGTTACGAATCTCGCCGGCGTTGAGCACGCGGCTGACGTAGCCGGTCGAACGGGCGAGGGGTACGTTTAGAATCTGATCCTTACTGCTGATCTCGTAAACCGATGCATCCAGCAACAGGCTGTTGCCGAAGAAACGCAAGTCCGTGCCGATTTCGTACGTCGAGACGGACTCCGGCTTCAGGTCGGCATTCGCTACCTGCGCCGATTCGAGTGCGACGGGGAGACCTCCCCAGGCGTTCTGAAAACGGAAGATGTTGCGAATCTGATAGGGATCGGTGTCACCACCCACCTCGGCAGCGCCCAGGCGCAGTTTTGCAAAGGAGATGACGCGCGGCAGCCCGATCATCTCGGACAGAATGAGACTGAGAGAAGCGGACGGATAGAAGAACGAGTTGGCATCCGCAGGAAGGGTGCTCGACCAGTCGTTTCGGCCGGTAATGTCCAGGTAGACCATGTCGCGCAAGGAGAAGGTCGCAAGGCCGAACACGCTGTTGATACGCTTCTCCGCCTGGAACTGATCGGTCACCACCGTTCCTCGTGCATTTTCGAGCGTGAAGAGACCGGGTTCGGAGAGGCCGCTTTCGGCCGGTGCCTGCGTACTGACCGTCTCCCACTCCTGACGCATACGGTTTCCGCCCACCGACACTTCGACGTTGAAGAGCCGTCCACCGGCATATTCGTCGTAGGTCAGGAGCGCCTCGTAGTTGGTCTCCTTGAAGTAGAGATCATCCACGCGGTACGCACCGTTTAGCGCACCTTTCGTGCTGAATGCCCGGCGGAATTCCCTGGATTGATCCTCGACGTCACCGCCGGCACGCAGTCGCAATCGAAGTTTGTTCGTCAACTCGTACGAAACCGTGGCATTCCCGATGAAACGGCGTCCGTCCATGGCGTTCGTGTTTTCATTAACCACGAACCACGGATTGTTCGTCCACAACTTCTCGAAGTTTTGCTGCTGGATGTCCTCCTGTCCAGGCACCCAGTAATCGGCGAGATCGTCGATTTCGACCTGCCGTGGATACCAGAGCCAGTTGTACATAATCGACGACGATTCGTCGTATCCCGAACTCGGCACGTTGGGCGTGTCGCTCAGGTAGTAATTTGCGTTCGCCCGAACACTGAGCCGATCGGTAATCTGCCGGCCTACGCTCGCGTTGAAGGTATTGCGCTGAAAGGAGGTGTTCGGGACGATGCCCAGTTGGTCGAACAACGTATACGAGGCCCTGAAATCGCCGTTTTCCGTGCCGTTTACGATAGAAACGTTGTAGGTCTGGCTGAGACCTGTCCGGAAGAAATTGCGCACATTGTCCGGCGCAGGCGTAAACGGCACAGGTTCACCGTCCGAATTCCACTGGCGGATCAACCGGCCGTCCATCGGCGGTCCCCAGTTCTCACCGAATGCGTCAAATCGGTCCGAGGTGTAGAACGTCCCGGACTCGTAGTCAAATTTGCCGGAATTTCCGAATCCGTACTCGTTCTGAAAATCCGGCAGCCGGAGAATCGTATTGCCGGTCGTACGCACATTGACAGTAACACCCAGCCCCTGGGTAGCCCCTCCCGTTTTCGTCGTGACGAGGATCACACCGTTCGATGCACGTGATCCGTACAACGCTGCGGCGGTCGGGCCTTTCAACACGTTAATCGACTCGATGTCGTAGGTGTTGATAAGGCTGGCTGCATTGCCGAAATCCACGGCGGCCGAGCCGCGCGTGTCGGGTGGTCCGACCGATGCGCTGCTGAGACCGTTGGTGATTGGAATACCGTCGACGACGAAAAGCGGCTGGTTGTTGCCCGACAAGGACGTCTCACCACGAATAACCACGCGTGATGACGCCGCCGGACCGGAAGTCGCACCGGTGACGTTCACGCCGGCCAATCGGCCGGCTAGCGCGTTGACGAAGTTCGACTCCGGTGAGTCTGCAAGCGGTTGCGCATCGATTTGCTGCGCAGCATAGCCCAGCGAACGGGTTTCCCGCTCGACACCCAACGCCGTCACCACGACGTCTTCGAGCATTTCGACATCGGCCTGAAGGGCAATGTCGACCACACTCCTGCCTGCAATGGGTTCGCGAAAGTCATGGTAGCCCACGTACGATGCCAGAATAACCGGACTTTCGGTCTCGACGCCGGCCAGGTTCAGTTCATAATTACCGTCTGCATCGGAGGCCGTCCCTATGGTGGTTCCTTCAATCAGGACATTGACACCGATGAGCGGCTCACCCGTATTGGCGTCCGTCACGGTTCCATTGACGGTCTCCTGGGCCAGCATCTGACCTCCCAACAGCACGAAACCGAGAATGAGCGCGAATACGCGGGTCTGTTGGTATCGAATCGTATTTGTTTTCATTGCGTGTTTAAGGGTAGTAAGGAAAGACAACGGTTCTGGATGATTCCCGAGCGGGATGGAGCCGACGGCGAATACGCAACGACCCAATGGCACGAAATTTCTCTTCCCGCATATCGAAACGGGGAAGCGGAAGCCCATGAGGCCGATTACCTACACATCAAGACCGGCCGAAAATGTTAACCAGGGCCATGAAATGATGCGTGCCGCGCGAACATGCCTGTGCGCGAACGGCGCGAAGAATGCCTAAAAGCGGCATCATACACGCCGACGGTACGGTACATCGCGGGAGTAACACCGTGACAGCAATCAGCAAACGTACATATGGGGAATACCCACAATTATGGATCTATGCGTGCTGACAATTGCTGCGATGAACGATAACCGGTTGGTGCTTCTGATGAGGGGCCGGCCGGGGAAATTTAAGCGGCGAATCTGGTTGCCGCACCGGTATCCGGATCGTTCGTGCGTAGTGCCGGCTTGGAGCGCGTATACGCGCGTTTCAGCTAAGGGGGGCGAAGTCCAATAGAGGACACAGCTACTTAAAGGTTATCAAGGTTCCGGGCGAATGCCGCTTCGGGACTTATGATGCCCTTTCAAAATTGTTAATAACATACAAGGATACGCAACGAGATAGCCAACATCAAACGGCACGCCGACGGTATTGTATATAAATTATTGATAATACATTCATTGCCGACAGGTATTGGGTACGTTTTTCGGGAAGTCCGGGCACCCTATTTCTTTTGCTTTTTCCTCTGGTGCCAACGCAGGTGCCGGTCGTATTCGTAGATAAAATTCGAAATAACCTGTTGCCCTTCGTAGCCCAGGATCCCGTAATCCTGGCAGCCTTCGCTCGTATATACGACGGCGCGGTGGTAGAAATCGCCGTTGTTGTCCCGTAGTGTGATCTTCGGGAAGGCGTAATTAACCTTGTGATAGGTGCGTGCTTTCACGGCATAATAGAACTCTTCCTCGTCCTCGTAATACACCGTGATCGAGACTTCGTCAGGCTCTTCTTCAATTTCAGCGCTCCGTTCGTGTCCCGTAAGTTCTTCCGCGATGGATTCCAGCGCCGGCAGAACGGTCTGGTGCAGGAAGCGCCGCACATCTTCCTCGGTGTAGTACTTGCGCCTCTTCGGCCGGTGGTGATGCTTCAACATCGATGTGAGTTGTTCTCTCCAGGGCATGGTGGTTTGGTTGTCTTGTGGGCTGTCCCACCCCGGAGGCGTTGGCCGGCGTGAAACACCCTGATGAAAAATGAAGAACAACGGTCTTTTTGCTTTCAGCTACCAGTACGCCTTTCGTCGGTCGAAGTACCGGGAAAAGCGTACGCCGGTGTGCCGAATCGCCAATTTGCTATCCCCCTACGGGTGTCTCCTTGCGCATGATTCGAACCAGCCCCCAGCTACCGATAATGAGTACGATGGCCATGGGAAAACCGGCCGTAATAGAGGCTGTTTGAAGCGCCGTGAGTCCGCCGCCAATCAGCAATGTGACTGCAACCGCTCCTTCGGCAAATGCCCAGAAAACGCGCTGAATCTTGGGTGGATTGGGATCTCCGCCCGAGGTAACCATATCGTCGACAAGCGAACCCGAGTCGGACGAGGTGATGAAGAATATGATAATCAGGAGCGTTGCCAGCGCGCCCACCCCTTTTCCGAGGCCCAGATATTCCAGCAACGTGTGCAGGGCGATTGAGGGCTGTTCGATTATGGTGGCTGCCGGCAGCGGATCGGCGCCGTTCTGAGTCATGAAAATGGCGGTCCCGCCGTAAATCGCGAACCAGGCGATCGTGGCCAGTGCGGGAATGAACAGAACGCCGAAAATAAATTCGCGAACCGTTCTTCCCTTGGATATGCGGGCAACGAAAATTCCGACGAAGGGCGACCACGAGAGCCACCAGCCCCAGTAAAACGTCGTCCATCTGGCCTGCCAGTCACCGTCGTCACCGAGCGGGAGATGCGTGCTGAGCACGGGTATCGCAGCGATGTAGTTACCCAGACCGGAAATAAATGTATTGATGATGTAGAGGGTGGGTCCTGCGAAAAAGACGAGGATGGTCAGGAGCAGTGCCAGACCCACGTTGGAAAGGCTCAATGTCTTGATCCCTGCCTCGATACCCGATACGACGGAAATGGTTGCTATCAGCGTTATTACGATGATCAACGTGACCTGAACGGAGGTCGTATGAGGCAATTGCGTAAAAACCCGGCTAAAGCCCGTGTTGATCTGCATCGCCCCAAAACCCAGCGAGGTAGCTACGCCCATGAGCGTGCCGACCGTACATATGGTGTCGAATACCTTCCCGGGCCAGCGATTCACATATTTCGGCAGTAAGGGATGAAGAAGCGATCGAGGCGCCAGGGGCAATTTGAGCCGAAAATGGGCGTATGCGATGGCCAGAGCAAAAATGGCGTACACCGCCCATGGATGCAGGGCCCAGTGGAAAAACGTATACACCATCGATGTCCGGACGGTAGATATTCCCAAACCGACGTCCGGTGGGGGATTGACGAAATGGGTCAATGGTTCTGCGACTCCCCAGAAGACGACCCCGATTCCCATCCCGGCGCTAAAGAGCATGGCCAGCCAGGCCATCCGTGAGAATTCAGGCTGCGAATCGTCGTCTCCCAATCGGACTGCTCTGGACCAGGGTGCGTAGGCAAGGACCAGGCACAGGATCAGCAGGGAGCTCATCACCACTACGTAAAACCAGCTAAGTCCCGAAGCAATCAGATCCTGAAGCCGGCGGAAACCGGATTCCAGCTGCGATGGAAAATTTACGCCAAGTACCACGAAGACCAATACGACACCGGCAGAAGGCAGGAAAACCCCGGGGTCCATATGGCTGATGAAGATTTTCCACTGTCTGCGAGCGAACGATAGCATGAGCCGGAGATCCGATTACCTTGATGAATCTGACTGCGGAAATGTCGCACATCGAAAACGGGTTCGGGCGACGGTTTTTGCCGGAATGGGTGCGTGTAGGTCAACGGAATGGGCCTTCGGGAGACCATCTCCAGGTAGATCGCACCGAAACCGGGACACGAGATACGATCGCCGCTGAGTGAAACATCGACTCCGTCCTGCAATGAGAAGGAGTTGATGGTTCATCTGGTACTGAACGCATGTAATGACCACGTCGCTACCTCCACGGCGCGTTGCCTCTGTGGGAGGCAAATCCGGGCGGATTATGCACGGATCGCTTTGTTTCGGCCTGTAAGGGGCGACGGGTCGAAACAAGAGGAGTTAGTCGGTTTTGTTGCCGGTGGGACACACGGACGATCCGTGTGGCAATGAGCATCCGGCCAGGCGCCGCAAAACCCGCACAGGCACTACACCATGCGATTGGGCACGGTAGGATGATTCGCCGGGTTGCGCGCAAGCGGCTGCTCAAGGGCGTGCCGGTCGTCTGCAAGACCCGGTCGGATGCTTCCGGCGAGTGTCCGGCGCTTCAGACGGGGCAGGACAGATCGTGTTCCGGTGAGGGGGTCGTGGCTTTGCCTGCAATCCCCACGAGCATTTTTCCATCTCCGGGTCTACATTGCACGGCACAACCGATAAGTCAGCCTACCCGCATGCGCCGCGACCTACGTTTCGATTTCTTTCGAGGAATTGCGCTTCTAGGAATTCTCTGGGTGCATATCCTCGTCGGATACGGGAAGGAAATCCCACCCTACTTTCGAATCTCGCCGTACCACATCGGTCTATCCGGGTCCGCCGAGATCTTTGTATTCATATCCGGATATGTCTTCGCACTGGTGTATGCGCGCGTGCTGGACCGGACAGGTTTCGGGTGGACATATGCGAAAGCCATCAACCGGGCATGGCAACTCTATGTCGCGAATGCGTTTACGCTATTGATATCGTTCGGTGTGGTCTGGCTGGTTGGGTCGTATGCCGGTGAAGAAGGATTCGAGACGTGGCACATGAGTCCGGATATGGCATTCTCCCCTGAGCGTATATGGATGTTATTGAGTTTTCGTGAGGTTCCGGATTTGTTCGACATACTAAAGCTCTACATCTTCATCCTGATTTTTGCTCCGGCATTGCTGCACCTCATTCGAAAGAACTGGCCGGCGGCGCTGGTCGTAACGCTCGTTCTCTATGCCGGTGCGCAGGTGCAAACACCCCTTCCGGAGTTCATTTGGCAACGCGGCGAAGGTCTGAACACGATGGGGTGGCAGGTATTGTTTGCCGTCGGCATGATCCTGGCGATCAAACAACCGATAATTCCGCGAAACCGGGCCCTTATGTGGCTGGCCGTCGCGCTCTGGGTCGTTTCATTTTTTCGTGCCTGGTTTCCGCCGTCGCTTGCGTACTACGGAGTAATCCCTGCGAAATCCGGTCTGCTGCGCCCGTTCCCGTACACGGACCATGAACTTTTGGGGCCCGTTCGTTTGGCGCACTTCCTCGTTACGCTCTATTTGGTGAGCGGCATCGTCGGATCGAACGAATGGTATGCATCAAACCGGATGGTTCAACCGATCATCGTTGTCGGTCAGAACGCGCTCGAGGTCTTTTGCTTCGGACTTGTCGAGACGTACACCGCTTGCGGTCTGCTGACCATCTGGCAACCCAACCACTTGGTCGTTCTGCTGTTTTTGCTCGTCTCCCTTGGTCTGACGATAGCATTCGCCTACATGCTGCGCATACGGAAATCCGAGCCCTGGCGCCGGGCAGAATGAAGGGTGCAACGGTGAAAAAATGAGAGGGTAGCCGTCATCCGCCGCGCCACCCGAGGGTATATCGCATTATGGACCCGGGCCATTCGAGACCATACCGAACCAATATCCAAATGGAGTTCGGTATTTGTTGTCGCTCACTATCGACAACAAGTACCTCGCGCGGCTGACGAGGGGTAGCAAGGTGTGAAAGTACCTCGCGCGGCTGACGAGGGGTAGCAAAGTGTGAAAGTGTAGCGCTGCGCCGTCTCATCTTGCTACGCCGATCGTTCTTCAACCGGCGGCCCTTACTGGCTCCATTCGGTCGGTGTACGATCCCAGCGGTGTTCGGCGAGTGCATCAAGAAGGTCTTGCTCCAGCGGCCCGGCGTCGCCGGCGGCGAGATTGGCCGCTACGTGGGATCGTTTGCGCATACCCGGAATCACGGTGCTGACCGTCGGCTCCGATAAAATGAACCGTAGCGCCATTTCCGGCATCGTCATGTCTTCGGGTACGAGGTGACGTAGCGCCTCTGCATGTGCGACACTTGATTCGAGATTTTCCGGTACGAAGTACGTGTTGCGCCAGTCGCCCTCCGGCCAGGTGCTCTCGGTTGTCAGGTTGCCGGTCAGCGTGCCCTCGTCAAACGGAACCCGGGCAATCACCGCCACGTCGTTTTCACGACAGGCAGGAAACAGTTCGTCTCCAGGTGCCTGATCGAAGATGTTGTAGATAACCTGTACGGCGTCCACGCGTCCGCTATTGACCGCCTTTACACCGTTCCAGGGCTCCCAGCGATTGAGACTGATGCCGATGGCATCAAAGAGTCCCTGTTGTTTCAGATCGAGCATTTTCCGGTACCAGCGGTCGTCCTCCAGCCAAGGGTCCTCCCAGGTGTGGAGCTGCATGAGATCGAACGAATCCAGGCCCGCATTTTCGAGACTGCTCTCGACGTACTCCTGAATATGATCCGGCGGGAAACAGTCGTCCAGGGTGTATTCACGCC
>CAZIIP010000131.1:0-8725 GCA_964539455.1 uncultured Rhodothermales bacterium | reverse complement strand
TCGGCCAGTTCCGCCGAAGCCATCGCGACGCAAGACGTCGGCCCACTCGGCGCAGACACGGCGTACGTAGCCGTTGCGACGGGTGTTCTCGATCCTCCGTCTTTCGCCGCAAACCCTGAAGAACTGGACACGGGATTTCGCCTGCTGACCTTCCTGGGTCAGGAAGCCGGAACCCTGGGTTTTGTCGACGTGGCGATCGTTCACGGTGTACCGGATGCAGGTGCGGTGGACGGCTTTTCCGTTACCTCCGGCACCAACATTGCAGAAGGACTCTCATACGGTTCGGTGGCGCCATATTCCCCATTCCCTCCAGGTGCCTATGAACTGGAACTGCGCCCGGCAGGATCGGAAGACGCCTTGGCGTCCTATGGCCTCGACATCTCCACGTTGGCGGGTCAGGCCGCCGTCGTGCTGGCATCGGGCTTCGCCGATCCGGCAGCTAATGCGGACGGCCCCGCGCTGGAAGCATTGGTTGTGCTGACCGATGGCACGACCTTCCTGCTTCAGCCGCCGCCGCTTCCGATCACATCGATCAAGGATCTCAATACGCTGGTAGAAGGCGCCGTAGACGAGTTGATGGCCGGCGGCGCGGAGATCGACGGCACGCGTATCCGGGAGTTGCTCCGTAGCAACGGATTTCTGGATGAGTCACTTCTCTCGGTAGGTGGCGGTGTCACCGGGGACGAGGTGCGCTTCGTTGCCGTGGTGATGACCGATCCCTTCGAGTCCGGACTGGCCAATGTGGACTCGGAAGGCCGCGTCAACCGGCTTCACGTCTTCGTTCGCGATACGGCCGCCGCAACGCAAGGTCCGGACGGCATGGGCATGCAAATTGTCGACGGCAACTACGAGGGACGCACGGACGTGCTGACCGTTGGAGACGTGATTGATGTTCAGGGCAACATCTCGTGGTTTTTCAATACGGTTCAGTTTTTCCCCAATAGCGTCCGGGTCCTCGGTCAGGTGGCCGACTTCGATCTGGGCGAGGACTTCTTGGATCCGGTCGTCGCTGCGACAGCGGACATCAATCAGTCCGTGGGTGAGAACCAGTTTCAGGGCAACTGGTCCAACATAGAGACGCTGAACAACCAGTACGTCAAAATCGAAAATGCGACCGTATTTTCGCGTACGGTAGGCGCGCGGCCCGACTGGAGCATCTCGACGGACGGTGGCGATACGAGATTGTGGATCTACGACACAGGCATTCTGTATCGCAACGACCGTACGGGTTATCCCGATTTCTTTGCCTCCCGCGAGGATGACTTCGTACCGCCCCCTGTCGGTTCGGTGATCAATCTTTCCGGCTACATCACGGCAACGGGTGACGATCCGGATGGCGTAAGCCAGCCCGGCTTCTCCGTCTTGAACATCAGCCCGATGGCCGAGGATGATCTCGAGATATTGCAGACACCGCCGCAGATCACGAATCTGTCCTCTCCAGCTGCCATACCCGGTGCGGAGCCGTTAACGGTGACGGCCGACGTAGTGGCCGATCCCACGCGTAGCCTCACGAGTGTGCAACTTGGCTACACGGTATGGACCGACGGAACGCCCGATTCCGAAGACCCGAGTTATGTCGACATGGCGGTCAATGCCGAGGGTGCCTATGAAGGGCAGATTCCGGCTCCGGCCGACGGTTCCTTTGTCGCCTACATGGTCAAGGCGGTCGATAATGCCGGTGCCGAGAGTGAGAGCGCTGCAAAAGTTACCCGCTTCTTGTCAGACGGCATCGATTCGATCGAAGACGTGCAGTTGACGGCGGACCGCGGAGAGGGCGCCGGCCCATTTGTGGGAATCACAACCGATGTGGATATCACGGGCGTCGTCAACAACGATCCTTCAGCAATGGGCTGGATGGTCGTCCAGGATGACGAAGATCTCGGTCCATGGTCAGGTGTGTTGGTCGAGGTGCCGGACGGCATGACGGTCGCCATGGGTGACCAGGTCAACATCACCAGCGCCACCATTCAGGAGATTCGCGGGATTCGTTTCGATCGCGACGGTGATTTGACTGGTCTTGGAGATGCCACCGTCGAAACGGTTGCCGCCAAGACGATGGCACTGCCGGGCTACAAGGTTCTCGGCACAGACTCTCTCAACAAGGCGATGGAAGCCTATGAAGGCATGATGTTGCGGTTTGAGAATGTCTGGATCGCCGATGACGATACCGGATTTGGCGAGTGGCTGATGTCCACAACCGGTGATGAAGCCGATGGTGTTGAAGGCGACGATGCCGCGAACGAACTGTTCGATGCAGGTGGCGGTCCCGGCATCTTCGATACCTACGAGATCTACGATTTCATTCAGGGTGTGTGGAGCCACTCGTTCGGCGAGTTCAAGCTTATGCCGGAAGCACTGACGGATATCGGCGTGGTGACCAATGTGGCCAACGAGCCGATCGACGGCAGCGTGCCGGATCGCTATGCACTCGAGCAGAACTACCCGAATCCGTTCAATCCCTCGACCACGATCGACTACAGCATCCGGAACGCGGGTCATGTAACGGTCGATGTTTATGACATGATGGGTCGCCGCGTACGTGCGCTCGTGGATGCCGATCTGGCTCCGGGAACGTACCAGGCAACGTTCAACGCAGAGAGTCTGGCAAGCGGTGTGTACATATACCGTCTCAAAGCCGGAAACGAAGTGTTGACGCGAAAGATGTTGCTGCAGAAGTAGCAGCGTTCAATCGGTTGCATCCGGCCGGGTTGGATCCCGGCCGGATGCGGCATTTTCTTGTTCGCGTAGCAGGTGATGGCGGAATTGCTGCTGATATTTTTGATTGGTGGCACACTCGGTGGCTTCGCCGGTCGTGTGATGCGGGCCGGGGGACTTGGAATTGTCGGGAATATTTTTCTGGGAATGCTGGGCGCATGGGCCGGAAGTGAATTGCCGAAATGGCTCGGATTGGGTCAACGCGTTCAGGAACTCAATCTACTCACCGCTCTGGCGGGCGCGTCCTTACTGCTGTTGGTCGTCGGGTTGTTTATCCGCAACTAGTACGGAAGGCATCCAACGCTGTGGCCTGGTCGGCATCGGACGAATACAAACAACGGTGACATGTCGAACCTCATCATTTTTTTGCTGATCGGAGCGATTGCCGGATGGGCGGCCGGGAAACTAATGCGTGGTGGGGGACTCGGCCCCATCGGTAACATTGCACTCGGCATCGTCGGCTCCTATGTCGGCGGTCACGTGCTCGGCTGGTTCGGCGTGTATGCCTACGGCCTTGTGGGACGGATTCTCACTGCCATTGTTGGAGCCGTTATCGTTCTGGCAGTAGTCGGCTTGTTCAAAAAAGACTAGCGATCAGCTTCCCGTGCGTTTCCCCGTCGGACATTTACCCGCGCTTCTCAGGTCAATTATTCCGGTGAATCCCGCACTTGCGGTCAGCGGGATCATGCTGGTCATGCTGACCGGTCTCTATGCGTGCGACTCGGCCATAAGCGGCGATCCGGCAGCGAATCAGCCCCCGGATACCTACTTGAGTGTTCGCGATACGTCACTTGTAGACAATCTCGCCTCCGCTGAACGTCTTGCCAGTACCGTATACGTCGCCTGGTCCGGCACCGACCCTGACGGATTCGTGTCGGTATTCGAGATGCGTCTGGTCGACTCTTCCAACCTGCCGGCCATTGACAATGAGATGGGTTGGGGTACGACGACGGCCAGGGATACTCTGGTGCTGCTGCCGATAGAGGAAGGATCAAGTACCGCAGATGTGGCTGTACAAGTGCGTGCCGTGGATAATGAGGGATTGAAGGACCCGTCCCCTGCATCCACCATTTACCCGGTGCGCAACTCTCCCCCGACGATCCGACTCGGGTCTTTCGACCTTCCTCCTGAAGAATCATTCCCGATCTTCTCTTTTTCATGGGATGCCGACGATCCCGAAGGGCCCGACAATATCGACCGGATCGATATCAGCCTCAACGACTCGACGCGTTTCGTTGCGCTGCCACCAGAAGTGGAATTTGCCACCTTCGTGGGTGTAATCGATGCCGGAGATCCCACACAAGCCGTTGCAGAAGCACGGGTTTACACCGGCCGCGGATTCGAGCGGACGGATATCTTTGTACCGGACCTCAGGCTGAACGACGAGAATGTTTTTTATGTCCGCGCGGTAGACAAAACGGACACGACCAGTGCCATTCAAAGCCACGAATTTTTCGTACGGACGGTCACGTCGGATCTCCTGTTCGTTAACGATGTCCGGATCGAGACGGCACCGAAACTGCAGAGCTTCCATCTCAATCTGCTTCGCAGTTACTTGCCGACGGGAACGCGCATTGACATATGGGACCTCACGCAACCGTATCAGAGCGGCTCCACCCGCATCTCTGTTCGTTCCGATGCATTGCCGGCGGTCGCCGATCCTACCATTCGCAGGATACTGGCACAGTACCGATACATCTACTGGATATCATCCAACACCACCAATTCGGTTGCCAGCAATAACCTTCCCTTTGCCGCCTCGGCGATGGATCTCTTTTTCGAGAATGGGGGCAAATTGATGGTTCACACGCCGATTTCGCTGCCGACCAACGAGGAGGCGAACCTGGGAAATCCGGCGATTCTGCTTTTGCCGCTTACCGGACTCATCGAGTTTCCGGACAGTCTGCGGCCCTCCTTGCGCCTCCCGGCACGGTCTGTGCTCGAGCCGGTGGAGGAGTTGCCGAATATCGAGACGCAGATTCCACCCATCGAAGTGCCCAGTTTGCTGATCGGCACCTTGCCCTACACGGAGGGCGCAGGCAACATACCATTGCTGAAAGCCCCCTATCAATATCTCACACAAGACGGCAGCCGGGGTGATTGGACCGGTTCACAGACGGTTGCCTCCATAAGCGGGGATTTGCGGGTTGCGCTTGTGGCGTTACCACTGGTAGACGACCGAACGGGACTCGACCTGCTCAGGCTTGCGGACGGCAGCTTTGGCAGTGCCTCCCGAGCCGTGGTCTATCCCATGCTGGAAAGTCTCGGTTTCCCCAAAAGATGAAGACAGCATCCTTGGTGACAGTCCTCGTTTCATATCGCCCGGTGTTTTTACCCCTGTTCCTTGTGGCCATGGTCTGGTGCCTGCCGGGATCGAATGATTCTTACGCCCAGTCCTCATTATCCGGCCGAGTAACGGACGCACTGACGGGTGAACCGCTGATTGGTGTGAACGTGATCGTGGTTGGAACCAATGCCGGAGCGGCCACCGATTTGGAGGGTCGCTACCGCGTACCGTCTATCCGGCCGGGAGAGTACTCGGTGAAGGTCTCCTACATCGGTTTCGAGACCAAACTCTTTACCGGAATCCGCATCGAGAGCGGCCGGAGTACGACGCTCGATATAGAACTGGAAGAGCACGTGCTGTCTACCGAGGAGGAGATTGTGGTCGTAGGTGAGAGACCGCTTGTCGATGTGGAGCAGTCGTCGAGTACCGTCTCAATTGGACGCGACCAACTGGAGGCGGCACCCGTTCGCGGTGTCGAGGAAGTGGTCGGTCTGCAGGCCGGCGTCTTCAAGGATCCGACGGGACTTTATATACGAGGCGGCCGTGCGAGCGAGACAGGCTACATTGTCGACGGGGTATCGGCAAAAGATCCGCTGTCGGGTACGGGTTTCGGACTGGATATCGGTTCCAATTCTTTCGGCGAGGTGGAAGTGACCACCGGCGGCACCGGTGCACAGCATGGGGACGTGACTTCGGGGATTGTGTCGGTTACGACGCAGGACGGAGGGGACCGCCTTTCCGGTTCATTTTCGCATAAACGTGACGGTTTCGGCGGACTGAACCGCAATGTAAGCTCTAATTTCCTGGAGGATCTGTACGAGTTCAGTCTGGGCGGTCCGATCATACCCCGGAAACTACGCTTTTTCACCTCCGGCCAGATCCAGTGGTCCGACGGGTTCACGCGCCAGACGGCAACGCCGGACCAGCTATCATCATCGCTGCTCGACAGCGAGTTCTGGATGCCTAGAACCGGTAACCGCTGGAGCGGTCTTGGAAAACTCACCTACGATGTTCGGCCGGGTGCCCGGTTACAGGTTTCCTATCAGCGGTCGCTGAACGTCAACCAGAATACCCGCATGCTTCAAATCACCGGAAATGAAGCAGTCGTGCGTCCCGGATTCCAGTATCCATTCATACTCCAACCCGACAACGCGAACACCTACAGCCACGACACGAACATCGCTTATGTTCGCTGGTCGCATGTAATCTCCGACCAGTCCTTTTACGAGATCCAGGTTAGCCGGCTGTTTACGCGTTTGCGTGCCGATGCCAACGGGCGGAATTGGCGGCCCGAACAAGTCGACACGGAATTGAATCCGGAGAGTATCGTCAGCTTTCCGGCCGATCTGTTCGTCGATCCGAACGGCAATCCCCCCAATCCCCAAGCGGTGTTCGTGCTGCCGGGCCCGGGATTCTATAACAACGACGGCATCGCCACGCGCTGGCACGATCATTTTGCAGAGGAGCGGACGGTGCGATTGTCGTATACACGCTTCTCCGAGAACAAGACGTACCGGCTGAATGCGGGACTTGAAGCCAAGTTCAACGACTATCAGTGGATCGACATCGTGCGGCCCTGGGTAGGCGCTCCAATCGTAACGGCGGGCGGCGATACGACCAGCACGAACCGGTTGGGACAGAGTGCGGACATCTGGCGTGTCCGTCCGGCAAGAGGCGGCCTTTACGCGAGCAATCAGATCCGCTACCGTGGCCTGATCGCCAATGTGGGGCTGCGTCTGGAATACTGGGCTCCCGGAGGCTACGTCAACGACCTCATCGACAATCCGGATGCACCCATCTTGCCGTCGGTGCGCGAGGCATATCGGGAGGAGACGTACGGTCTATTCGGCACGCGAGTGAAATTACGCCTGCTGCCCAAAGTACGGGTGTCGTTCCCCGTTCGCGACAATCAGGTACTGTTCTTTAACTACGGTCACTCCACGCAGCTGCCGCATCCGACTTTTGTGTACGCCGGACTGGATCCATTCTTTCAAGATCGTTCCTTCTTTGCAGATCTAGGTAACCCCAACCTTAATCCGGAAGTGGATATTTCGTATGAACTGGGGTTGCGCAACCAGATTACAAGCAATGACGTCCTGAGTCTGACGGCTTTCTGGCGCGACAAATTTGACTTCATCACGATCGAGAATATCCGGATCGTCGATCCCACGGGCCGCGAAAGTGTGCGGGCCTTTCGGGTGAACGGTGATTTTGCGCGCATCCGTGGTGTGGAGGTCAGTTATCTCAAACGAATCGGGTCCTGGTTCCAGGGCCAGGTGATCGGATCGTTTTCCAAGGCAACGGGCCTGAGTTCGACCAATAACGATGCGCTCGCACAATTTCTAACGAGCGGAAATATCGATAACACATTCGAAACTCCGCTCGCGTGGGACCGGCCGTTCGATCTGAAGGCCAGTGCAACGTTTCGTCACAATGAAGAGGAGCCACTCCTGGGAATTCCGGGCGTGAACAATATTCGTTTGTATATCGCTTCCACGTTTCGTAGCGGTCAACGATATACACCGGCCATCTTCCGTGGATTCTCGCTTAACCCGTTTACGGGGGAGCGGGACTGGAGACCGATCTACGACGTGGACACGGATCCGGCCAACCGCTACTCGTCCGTTGGCACCCCGTGGTGGTGGGTCGACGTCACGCTCGAACGAGCAGTGACCGTCGGTCCTGCCGAACTGACCGTCAACATGGAGATTACCAATCTCCTGAACCGGAAAAACGGCATCATCGTCAATCCGGTTACCGGCGAAGCATTCCCGGATCTGGATCCGACCGAGACCGATTTCACGGAGCTACGCGACGACCGTTCGCTCGATGTACCGAACAATCTTCGTGATCCACGCTACGATGATCCTACTTCCTTCGGCATTCCGCCATTTAATCCGGCCCGATTTCTCCCGCAGCGACACATCATGTTCGGAGCGGCAGTCAGATTCTAGTCACGGACGACGAAATGAGACATTATGTGACACGTGAGACAGTGAGGGGGGCCAACCGGCGTTGGGTTGGCTTTACCCGGTTGATCCTGATCGTCATGTTGGTCGGTTGCACCGGCACGCGTGCAAATGCGCAGTTGCTTCCGTCGTTTGGGCGTGATCGCGCCGGCACATCGGGCTTTCAGTTTCTGAAGGTGCCTGTCGACGCACGGTCCACCGCGCTGGGTCAGACGGTCGTTGCCAACGCCTCGGACGCTTCCGCACTCTTCTGGAATCCGTCGATGGCCAGTCAGGGCGGGACGCTGCAGGTAGGCCTGGGACATGCCGCGTATTTCTCGGACATCATGATCGACTATGTCGCGGCCGTCAAGACCTTCGGCGATTATGCCATCGGCTTGAGCGTCCAGACGCTCAATTCGGGTTCCATGGATGTGACGACCGAGTTCCAGCCGTTTGGCACGGGGGAAACGTTCAGGTTCTACGACATCTCGGCCGGACTCACGCTCGCCCAACGTCTCACCGATCTTTTTAGCTATGGGATAACGGCCCGATATGTCGAGGAGAGCAGCGCGGGCGTCTCCGCTAAAACGGCCATGTTCGACCTGGGCTTTTTCTATCGCGTGGGTGCCACCGGATTGCAGATGGCCGTCGCCATCCGCAACTTCGGTCTCGATTCTACACCATCGGGGACAATTCAGCGGACCACCATCGACGGAACGGTTCAATCCGAAACGTTTGAGGCGCTCACTCCTCCCACAAGCTTTATGCTCGG
>CAZIIP010000130.1:0-8741 GCA_964539455.1 uncultured Rhodothermales bacterium | reverse complement strand
AGAGTAGGCCCCGCTTGTGCCAGTGTTCCTTCCAACAGGCACTCATGCTAACCTCGCGCTTGGACAAAAAATTGACCAAACAAAGCGTTTCCAAACGGTATCGAAGATCCGCACAACCCTAATCGAATACAACCGTTCGGTTTTCGTAGACCAACACGCGTCGCTGCAAGTGATTCCAGATCGCGCGCGCGAGGACAATTTTCTCCAGATCCCGGCCTTTGCGCACAAGATCCGACACCGCGTCGCGGTGGCTTACATGCGCAACGTCCTGGCTGATGATCGGACCACCGTCCAGTTCTTCCGTCACGTAATGACTCGTAGCACCGATGATTTTAACGCCCCGCTCGTGCGCGGAATGGTACGGTTTTGCGCCGGGAAAGGCAGGCAGGAAGCTGTGGTGAATATTGATAATGCTGTGCGGGAATTTCGAAATAAAATCAGGCGTAAGGATCTGCATGTAACGTGCCAGAGCAATAAAGCTTACGTTCAGTTCCTCGAGCAATGCCAGTTGTTCCCGCTCCACCTCTAATTTGTTGTTTTTGGCTACCGTAAAAATCTTGTACGGCACACCGAACTGCTCCGCGACGTCCGATAAATCCGGGTGATTGCTGACGACCACCGGGACATCGAGCTCCCATTCGCCGGTTCGCCAACGGGACAGCAGATCATAGAGGCAATGAGGCAGTTTCGAGACAAAAATCGCCATCCGCGGCCTGTCGCCGGATAGATAGAGCGACCATTTCATGTCGAACCTCTCCCCGATCAACACACCGAAAAACTCACCGATTTTCTCCTTTGGTATCGCGAATCGGTCCAGGCTCCACCGGATCCGCATGAAAAAAATGCCACGTTCGGCATCTACGTGCTGGTCGAGGTCCAACACGTTGCCGTTGTTCTTGTGAATAAACTCGGTAACAGAGGCAACGAGTCCCTTACGGTCGGGGCAATGAATGAGCAGGGTTGCCGATTGTGATGCGTGCTCCATGCTGTTGCCGGTACATTCTGGTTCGAGAAAAACGAACCTACGAAAAAGTGATCACTAACCGGCAAATGACCTCATTATACGAATGGCCGACGGCAGGTCAGATTTTTTACATATGACGCGTAATAATAGTAGTATAAATTATTTAACAAAATAGTTTTATAACGGTTTTATCACATTCTCTCGATGAGATGGGTCATATCTTTCGGGCGTCCTTTCCGGTATGGGTATATGCAAGACAATCCCTGGAAGGGCACGCAACCCCATCGATGCTGTAATCACGGCGGCATGACAACGTTATCGAGAAGACGGTTTCTCAAGATCTCTACCGCTACGGCCGGAGTTGCCGCCACGGGGACCGTGGCCTCGCCGCTTCTGCGCATGGATGAGCCTGCAGGCGCACTCCTGAACCGCGGGGAAATAGCCACGATCCCGACGTTCTGTGACGTCTGCTTCTGGAAATGCGGTGCGATCGCTTACAAACGCGGCGGCAAGCTCTGGAAAATCGAGGGTAACCCCAGGGATCCGCTCAGTCGCGGCCGGCTGTGTCCCAGAGGAACCGGAGGGATCGGCGCACACTTCGATCCCGATCGTCTGAAGCAGCCGCTTATGCGTGCGAATGCCCGGGGCGAGGAGGTATGGTCGCCGGTATCGTGGGACGAGGCGCTTGGTTTCGTCGCCGAGAAAATGGAGACGATCAAAAACAGGTATGGACCGGAGGCGATGGCGCTGTTCAGTCACGGAATCGGCGGTGCCTTTCTCAAACATACCCTCCGGGCTTACGGCACTCCGAATATATCCGCCCCTTCGTACGCCCAATGCCGCGGACCACGCGACGTCGGATTTTCGTTGACTTTCGGAGAAGGCGTCAGTACGCCGGAGCGAACCGATATCCGCAATGCGCAATGCCTGGTGCTGATCGGATCCCACCTTGGTGAGAATATGCACAACACCCAGGTGCAGGAATTTGCCGAGGCGATCGAAAACGGGGCCTCGGTTATTGTGGCGGATCCGCGTTTTTCGATTGCCGCGGGGAAGGCGAAATACTACCTGCCGGTCAGGCCCGGAACCGACATCGCGCTTCTCCTGGCGTGGATGCACGTTATCGTCGAAGAGGAGTCGTACGACAAGGACTACGTTGCGCGCAACGGCTTCGGTTTTGAGGCATTCACCGCTTACCTGAAGCCATACACACCCGAATGGGCCTATCCCCGTACCGGCGTTTCTCCCGGGCTCATCCGGGATACGGCCCGTGAAATGGCGCGACACAAGCCGGCTTCTCTCGTTCACCCGGGCAGGCATGTAACCTGGTACGGCGATGATGCCCAACGAAGCCGGGCGATCGCGCTCCTCAATGCCCTCCTCGGCAGCTGGGGACGACGCGGCGGATTCTATGCTCCGGCGTCCATGTACGTACCCGACTATCCGTATCCGGAGTATCCGCCTCCGGATCGGCCAAAGGCCGACAATCCCGACAACCGTTTCCCCTTCGCGGACGGCACGCTGACCACCGGAATCCGGGAAGCAACCTCAACCGGCAAGCCCTACCCCATCAAAGGCTGGATGGTTTACGCAACCAACCTGCTTCAGGCCCTTCCGAATACGCAGAAAACGATCGATGCCATGCAGCATCTCGATCTCATGGTGGCGATCGACATCATTCCCAGTGAAATCGCCGGATGGGCGGATGTGGTATTGCCGGAATCGGTCTATCTGGAACGGCACGATGACCTGAATGTCGAGTGGTTTCGCGAACCGTTCATCGCTCTGCGCCAGCCCGTCGTCGAACCACCGGACGACCAGAAGCCGAATTGGTGGATCGCCCGTGAGCTTGCATCGAAACTCGGTCTATCCACCTACTATCCCTGGAAGGATATCGAGGAGTACCTCGAAACACGCCTGGCATCCGCCGGATACAGCTATGAAGACCTCAAGACCGACGGAATTATACCGGGCGAGCGGCAGCCAATCTATTTCGACGAGGGCATCCCTGAGGAATTCTACACGCCGTCGGGAAAAATTGAGTTCTATTCACCGCAATTGGAGGAAGCGGGATTCGATCCGATTCCCGCCTACACCCCACCCGAGGAACCGCCGGCCGGTATGTACCGGCTGCTCTACGGCCGATCTCCCGTGCACTCGTTTTCAAGGACGCAGACAAACCCGCTCTTGCTGGAGATGGCCGCAGAAAATGAAGTGTGGGTGAATGCCGACGTGGCGGGACGTCTCGGTCTTCGAACGGGCGACCTGGTGACACTTCGAAACCAGGACGACGTCCGCAGCAAACCGGTGAAGGTCAGGGCTACGCAGAGAATCCGGCGTGACTGCGTCTACATGATTCACGGATTCGGGCACTGGTCGCGCGGCATACGACCGGACGCATCGCAGGGCGCCAGCGACGCCCGCTTGATCACCAGATCCGCGACCGATCCATTGATGGGCGCTACCGGCATGAACGTCAACTTTGTATCACTGGAGTTGGAGGCCTAGGGCCATGGCAAGATTCGGCATGGTGATCGATACGAGGAAGTGCGTCGGCTGTATGGATTGCGTCGTTGCGTGCAAGACCGAAAACGACGTGCCGGACGGCCTGTGTCGCGACTGGATCGTGACCGAAACCAACGGACTGTTTCCGAATCTGAGGACGGAAATCCGCAGCGAACGCTGCAACCATTGCGACAATCCTCCCTGTGTGTATTGCTGTCCCACGGGTGCGAGCCACATCGAGCGTGTGGGCGAAACGGTTCAGGTGCACCCCGAACTCTGTATCGGATGCAAGGCGTGTCTCGCCTCGTGCCCTTACGATGCACGGTACATTCACCCGAACGGCTACGCCGACAAGTGCACGTTCTGTATGCACCGGGTAGAGAAGGGCGAAGATCCGGCCTGTGTAGCGGTTTGTCCCACGCATTGCATGACCTTCGGCGACCTCGACGATCCGGCCAGTGCAGTCAGTACGCTGGTACGGTCGCAAAAGCACAAGGTGCTCCATAAGGATGCCGGAACGCGCCCCAGAATCTACTTTTTGACCTGAGAATCGATGCAGGAAGTGATCAACACCCGTGCCAATGAGATGGTCGACCCCGTGATGCACGTGTGGGGCTGGGAAATCCCGGTCTACCTGTTCCTGGGCGGCATGGTGGCCGGCATGATGATTATCTCCGGCTACTTTTTGCTCTCCGGCAGATACAAAAAGGACCTCTGTGCCTGCTACCTCCTGCCGGGCCTTGGCATCATATTGCTGAGCGTCGGTATGGTGGCACTGTTTCTCGATCTCGAACACAAACTGTTCTTCTGGCGCCTCTACACCACATTCGAGCCGGCCTCACCGATGTCCTGGGGATCCTGGATTCTCCTGTTCGTTTACCCGGCACTCGTCCTCAATCTGCTGATGCGTCCCCCCGACTTTGCGATTGAACGCCGGCCTGCGCTGGCGGGAATCCGCGACCGGCTGCGCAACCGTAAGCAGTTCGTTCGGTGGATCGGCGCCGCAAACATGATTCTCGGTGGTCTGCTCGGTGTGTATACGGGCGTGCTGCTGAGCACCCTGATCGCCCGCCCCCTGTGGAATTCCGCGATTCTCGGTCCCCTGTTTCTTGCCTCGGGGCTGTCGTCGGCGGCTGCCTTCGTTCATATGATCGCACCCGTTCGTGAAGAACGGGAGCTTCTGGCAAAGGCGGACAATGCCTTCCTTATCACCGAGCTGGTTCTCTTGGGCCTTTTCGTGGTGGGCTTGCTTTCCGCAAGCGAAGTCCATAACGAAGCCGCCACGCTCTTCCTCGGCGGTCCGTATACGGCGATTTTCTGGGTGTTTGTGGTCGGGCTCGGAATCGTATTGCCACTTTTTATTCAACTGCTGGCGGTCAATCACACCGTTCGACACACCGTCGTCGCACCCGTGCTCGTGATTGCCGGTGGCCTGCTGCTCCGGTTTGTTTTTGTGTACGCCGGGCAGGCCAGCAGCTTTGCAGCATTTTAACAACACAATTGCAGGGAAGCGATGCAACCTTCATCTCATCCACCCTCCGAACAGCCCGGCACACATGACCGTGCGCCGGCACCCTACATGAATCCCTACGTTGCGGGAGTGGGTCTCGGTCTGGTTCTGCTTGCTACGTACGTCATCATGGGACGGGGACTTGGCGCTTCCGGCGCCTTCTCATCCCTGGTGGCACTCGGCGTCGATTCATTCTCGTCGGCACATGCCCGTGCGAACGAGTTTTACCTCGGTTATCTGGAAAACGGCATCGGTCATCCGCTCAAAAGCTTTCTCGTCTTTGAGGTGATCGGCGTTGTTGCCGGTGGCTTTGTGTCCGGCATGCTTGCCGGACGCGTGAAACGTACCGTCGGAAAGGGACCTCGTATCGGAGCCGGCACACGAATGGCAATGGCCTTCACCGGTGGAGCACTTATGGGTATCGGCGCCAAATTTGCACGGGGCTGTACCAGCGGACAGGCGCTGTCGGGCGGTGCACTGCTTAACGTCGGTAGCTGGGCATTTATGTTGATGGTTTTCGCGGCGGCCTACGCCGTAGCATACTTATTCAGGAGGTTGTGGATATGACGGCTCCCTTTTTCAAATACGGCGCATTCGGAGACGAATTCTCTCTCATCGTAGCGGTTGTGATCGGCTTTGGTTTCGGCTTTTTTCTTGAACGTGGCGGATTCGGTCATGCGCCGAAGCTGGCGGCGCAGTTCTATCTAAGGGATATGACGGTGTTCAAGGTCATGTTCTCCGCCATCGTCACCGCCATGCTCGGGACCTTCTATCTCTCGTGGATAGGTATTCTCGACCTGGAACTGGTCTACCTGAGCCCCACCTATATCTGGCCTCAGCTTGTAGGTGGCGCCTTCCTTGGCGTGGGATTTGTCGTCGGTGGCTACTGTCCCGGGACCGCCGTTGTCGGTGTGTCTACCGGACATCTCGACGCCATCCTGTTTCTGCTCGGCATCGGCTTCGGTATTTTGGTTTTCGGAGAAGCCTATCCGTTCATGGAATCCTTCGTCAATAGCGGTAACCTCGGGGAACTGACCATCGCAGAGGCCTTCCATCTGCGCTACGGTCTCGTCGTCCTGCTCGTCGTGCTGATTGCGGTCGGTGGATTCCGGGGCGCGGAGGCCGTCGAACGTTTTATGGCCGACAAATCACAAGAGGTGACGACATGACACAGACTCCCAAACCGAAACAAGTGCCCGTTGAGCGCTGGCTGCTCCTTGCCGCGCTGGTGCTCGGTGCCGGGGCCATCTTCGGTAGCCCGTATCGAGGGGAAATGGTGAAGCTTAATGCGCACGAGCTCGCTTTGATCGTCGAAAACAAGCAGGATCACATCACCGTGCAGGAACTGGCCGACCGCCTCGTGGCGGGAGACTTCACGTTTCGTCTGCTTGACCTGCGAGACGATTCGTCGTACGCCGCGTACCACATCCCGGGAGCGGAACTCGTCGAACTGGGCGAATTGCCGGACTATCCCCTCTATAGAAACGAGGAAATTATCGTCTATTCCGACGGCGGCATTCATGCCGCGCAGGGCTGGTTTCTGCTTCGAGCAATGGGATTCAAGGGCGTCTACACCATTCTGGGAGGACTCGACGCCTGGAAAGAAGAGATACTCTTCCCCGTTCTCGCAGATGTCGATGGTGATGAGCGCGCCGTGGAGCGCCTGCGGTACGTAAGCCAGTTTTTTGGCGGTCAACCCCTGGAAGACGGCTCGTACGAGGCGCGGTCATTTAGTGCCCCGTTGCCGGAGGTCGACATGTCTACGCAGACGCCCGTCGTAAGGAGACGCACGAAACGCAAAGAGGGATGCTGAGCGATTGCGGCGCTTGCTACAGCCGGCAGGCGGCATGATCCCTCCTCGGATAGCGACAAACAGATCTACAGTTCTTTCCGGGCGACTTTGATTCCTTCGTCGTACGGGCTGGTTTCGATGCGGAATCCCAGCTTCGAAACCATCCCGATCATGGGCTTGTTGTCCGCGAGTATTTCACCTTCCATCACGCGATATCCCTTGTTCTGCGCCGCATCCATAAGGTTGAGCATCAGCCGCTGACCGATGCCTTTGCGTTGCCATTGGTCGGCTACCACCACGGCAAATTCGCATGTGCTTCCATCCGGCTTGGTCGAATAACGTGCCACGGCGACTTCGATTAACTGGCCTTTCTCCTCGGTCACAGCAATGAGCGCTAGTTCTCTGTTATAGTCGATTTGCGTGAAGCGAACCAGCATCTGCGGCGTGAGCTCCTGCAAGGCCTGCATGAAGCGGAAGTATTTGGCCTGAGGTGAGAGGTTGCGAACGAATTCCCGCTCGATTTCAGCGTCCTCCGGCCGGATCGGGCGGATGGTGATGTTCTGACCGCTCGCCAGTTGATATGTGGTGGCCAAATGCCCCGGATACGGATGAATGGCCATGTGTCCGTAGCGATCCAGCGTCGGACTTAGCGCATCGACCGCAATTCTGACATCGAGTGCCATCACACCTTCCTCGTCACTGATCAACGGATTAATATCGAGTTCCCGCACCCTGCTCAACTCGCAGGCCATCTCCGATATACGGTGCAACACATCGATGAGCGCTGCCATTTTAATGGGCGGCAGGTTGCGGTACTCGCCCAGCATCTTGGAAATGCGCGTGCGTCCGATGAGGCGTTGAGAGATGTATTCGTTGACGGGCGGCAACACAACCGACTTATCCCGATGGATCTCCACAGCCGTCCCCCCCGCACCGAACGTGATCGTCGGCCCGAAAACGGCATCCCTTACGAGTCCGACCAGCAACTCCCTGCCATTCGGGCGGTGATACATTTTCTCCACCGTAACACCTTCGATAGTGGCCTCGGGTGCATGTTCACGCACCGTTTCGACCAGATCGTTGTAGACGCTGCGCACAACGTTCGGATCATTGATGTTGAGTCGCACGCCTTTGACGTCGGACTTATGTGTAATGTCTTTGGAATTGATCTTCATCACGACCGGAAAACCGATAGTCTCCGCCGCGATGAGCGCCTCGTTTGCCGAACTGACATCGATCGAAGGGGTGACCGGGATGTGGAAGGCATTCAGAATGGCCTTCGATTCCGCCGTCGTCAGATTCGATCGTCCCTCGGCAAGTGCCCCGTCGATAATCAGCCGCGCACCGTCGAGCTTGGGCTCCTTGCGGTGTTCCATCGAACTGGGGACCTGCACCAGCAGGCGCTGGTTGCGGTAATAGTTAGCGAGATAGCTAAAAGCTTCGACAGCCGCCTCCGGACTCTCAAACGCCGGAATGTCGTTGTCGGCAAACAAACGCCAGGACTCCGTCATCTGGGCTTCCCCGATCCATGCCGTCAGTACCGCTTTATCCTGATCCTTGCATCCCTCAATGACGGCCTTGGCCGCCTCGAGGGGTTCCGTCATAGCCTGCGGAGTCAACATCACCAGCACCCCGTCGATATTGGGGTCCTGCAGACAAATATCCAGGGCCGCCCTGTACCGCTCCGGAGTAGCGTCACCAATGATGTCGATCGGATTGTTCTGCGACCAGTGTGCAGGCAGGACCTCATCCAGACGCTTCTCGGTTTCCTCGGAAAGCTCTGCAATCTGTACCCGAAGATCGACTGCCCGGTCGGTAGCCAAAACACCCGGCCCGCCGGCGTTGGTAATGATGGCCAGCCGGTTGCCGTGTACACGGCTGGGGGTCGACAGGATCTGCGCGGCTGCGAATAGCTGCTCGACCGTCATGGCCCGGACAACGCCGGCACGTTTGAGAGCAGCGTCGAATAC
>CAZIIP010000129.1:0-8801 GCA_964539455.1 uncultured Rhodothermales bacterium | reverse complement strand
GTTCTCGATGGCCATGCGGATCTGATCCGGTAACTGGACGTCACGGACCAGTACGGCATCGACGAATACATTTTTGCCCTCAACGACCTCCTTGACCCGCTCCTCGACCTCCTCCTGGAGTTCGGTTCGTCTGCTGGCATACAGTTGTTCGGGGGTGTACTGGCCCACGATTTCTCGCGCCCCGGCCCGGAGTTCCGGCTGGATAAGCTTCCTGTAGTATTCAGGCCCGAACTCGGTATGCAACTGTGGGAGTTCCTCATTCAATGCCCTCCATCTCACAGAAATATCCATCCCGATTGATAGGCCGTTGTTCGACAGGGCAGTGATCTGCTCCATTTGCTCCTGAATCTTGACATCGTACCGAACGATATTCGTCCACGGCGGATGAAGATGAAATCCTTCCCCGTATTGTGTGTCCATGTCCGTGCCGGTCAATCTGCTGAACTTGACGCCTCCTTCACCGGCACCGACGGTGGTCGTCATACATCCACCACCCAGCACCAGCATTACGAGGATGATCGCAACAAGGATACCGAGTCGGGATACAGCTTTGGTTACGTTGGGATACTGATTAGCCATGTTTTAGTCGCTGTTGGTAAGTTGCCGCTGGTGTGCACCGTGCGGCTATATTATATGGATGTTCCTGACTTATATGGATGTTCCTGACTTCTGCTCCACAGTCGCCGGCACCACCAAATGATCGGTGGCGTTGCGTATACGTAAACTAACGGAACTACGGGGCTCGGGTTGCATCGGGATCGAAGTACGGCGTTCCAACCATCTTCAAATGTTGTCACAATCACAATTGCGTTCCCTCTCCGGCCGGTTAGGGAAGGACCGGCTCCGGCGCAACGTCGTTCTTGCTCCGTTTACGACATTTCGTATCGGTGGTCCCGCAGACCTGTTCTACTCCGCGAACTCGGCGGAGGAGCTTCGCGACGCCATTGTCGCAGCCCGGGACCTCGATGCGCCACATTTTCTACTGGGTCTGGGAGCCAACATCCTGGTAGGCGACGCGGGATTTCGCGGCCTTGTCGTTCATAACAATGCCAGAGCGGTAGACGTGCATCCGGAAGAGGAAACCCTGACGGCCGAAAGTGGTGCCATCGTCTATCCGGATGTCATCGACATCGCCATTGCTGCCGGCCTGGCAGGCTTTGAACACTATGCCGGCATTCCATCTACCATCGGCGGCGCCCTCTGGCAAAACCTTCACTTTCTTTCGCCCGCACCCGAGCGAGACCGGACGGTCTATATAGAGGAAATACTTGCCTCTGCCGAAATGCTGCTCGGCGATAACCGGGTACACGTCGTCGAACCCGCATACTTTGCCTTCGGCTACGATGAGTCGAGGTTGCAGCACTGCGACGATGTTGCCCTCAAGGCTACCTTCCAGTTGAAAGCGGCATCACCCGACATCCTGCGTGAAGTCGCAAAGGCCAACCTTTCCTGGCGCGCCGAGCGGCACCCGCCGCTCGACAGCCGGCCCTCCGCCGGCTCTATCTTCAAGAAGATTGAGGGCATTGGTGCAGGGAGGCTCATAGACCGGTGTGAAATGAAAGGAACCCGCATCGGCGGTGCGGAGATCAGCGAACAACATGCCAACTTCATCGTGAACCGGGGCGATGCCCGGGCGAGTGATGTCCTCGCCCTCATCGCGCTCGTGCAGCAAAAAGTCGAAAAGGAAACCGGCTATCGCCTACAAACGGAGATCAATCTGATCGGCGAACGGTAAATAATAAATAAGAAAAGAGACCTTTCCGAAAAAAGGCCTCTTTCTTGTTTGGCAAGCAGCTTACTCACGGCCTCACACGCAGAAGTGGTAGTGGGCGCTACCCCTGATTCCGCAGCAATGAGCCCGGATGTTCCTCCAGTCAGTTAATACCTCATGCCGCCCAGAGAAACAGCCGCTCGGCAAAAATTCGGATTTATAAAAAACGCTATTTCCGGCGAAATGCAAGCAGATTCGTCCCACATAGTTTCCACACGCTATCAACAGTCTGATGCCGCCTACAGCCGTTTGTGCAAGTGTGGTTGACGTTCTTGTGCCAAGCGTAGAAACAGAGCGAAAGAATGGTAGACGTTCTTGTGCCAAGCGTAGAAACAGAGAAATAGAATGGTAGACGTACCTGTACCGAGCCTAGAAGCAGGGAAAAGAAACCAGATAAGACCAAAAAGCCCGGATCCACAGGAGCCGAGCTTCTGGTGCCCAATTTGTTGCGCGACTGTCATCCGCTTTTCCAAAGAAGCGGTCTCTAGGCGCATGAGGTATTATTGAAAGGTAAGGATCGAACGTCCGGATTGCAACCGTCGGGCCGAACCGATCATTCAACGGGGTGCCGAATTGGTATTCCCTGGTGTAGTTTTGGGCATGTTCGTTCACGCGTAGATGCCGGAGACCGGTTATGATGTGGCTTTCAGGAGCATGGGCTGTTTTTGCCAAGGATATTCGTCTGGAGCTTCGAAACCGGTATGCACTCAATGCACTGCTACTGTTTTCACTTTCTTCCCTGCTCGTCGTGCGGTTTGCGGTGGGAGACGTGGGACTTGGATCCCGTACCGAGGCCGCCATCTTGTGGATTGTGATTCTCTTCTCTTCGGCGGTAGGCCTCGGTCGTTCGTTTGTCGGAGAAGAGGAGCGTGGAACGGTACTGCTGCTTCAATTGAACACGACAGCCGGTATGGTGTTGGCCGGCAAACTGCTCTTCAACTTTTTGCTTACCGTTCTGCTGGCAACTATTGCAACGGTTGCTTTTCTGGTACTGCTGGATGTAGCGGTGGCGCTTCCCGGCATGTTCTTCCTTCAACTGCTGTTCGGTTGTCTGGGTCTTGCCGCCGCCATGACCCTTGTTGCAGCCATCATTGCACGTACGGCAAACAAGGGGCCGCTTCTTGCCGTTTTGTCCTTTCCCCTTCTTATTCCCCTGCTACTTGTTGTGGTCGGAGCGACCGCCGCATCATTTTCCGGAACCCCCGGCGCCGAAATGTATTCTGACTTGCTGACGCTGGTTGCGTATGCAGGCACGGTTATCACGGCGGCATTCCTGCTGTTCCGATTCGTCTGGACGGCATAGCGCGTACCGGCAGCCGACTATGCTGGAATCCGGGAGATGATGTACAAAGCGGTTCGCATTTTCACGATTGTATGGATGACGGCGGTCCTGCTCGCCGCCTTTCTCCTGGGTATTCCCCGGATTAACATCCTGGAGCACACGGCCCGGAATCTTTATTTCCATGTCCCGATGTGGTTCGTATTGATGTTCGGGGCGTTGGTGGCCGCCTATCATTCGGTTCGGTACCTGTCTAACGGGCGCGACGTACACGATGTACGTGCGGAGCAGGCCGTATGGGTCGCCCTCGCATTCGGATTGCTGGGAATCGTTACGGGAATGGTGTGGGCGCGTTTTACGTGGTATGTGGGCACCGGCAAGTGGTGGAACAACGATCCCAAGCAGGTGATGGCGGCGGTGGAAGTCTTGATTTTCGCCGGATACCTGGTGCTGCGGTCGAGCACGGATCAGCCCCGGCGAAAGGGACGTCTCTCCGCGGTCTACATGCTGTTTGCTACCTCCACGATGCCGTTCCTGCTGTACGTGCTTCCGCGGCAGATGGCCAGTCTGCACCCGGGAGCCGAGGGCAATCCGGCATTTGATGAGATCACCCATCCGGTGATGCGCCTGGTGTTTTATCCTGCCATCATCGGGTTTTGTAGTCTTTTCTGGTGGATCTACACGCAACGAACCCGAACGAAACTGCTTGAAATCCGGATGGAGAATCCTGTGGAGGGCGTATGAATCGCGCAACACTCGGCAACCACATGCATGCGGCATATCAACCGCAGGTTGAGGATTCGACCGGGATCTCTACTGCATACGATACTCTCTGGTCTGCCACCGAGGTCCCGGATGCTCCCTATACACCATTGGAAAGCGTGATGTTATCCAACGACAAACTCTTCGTTGTTCTGGCGGTCGTACTCATTATATGGCTCGGCATCGTTTTCCTGCTTCTCCGCACGGACCGCAAGCTGGACCGTCTGGAACGCACACTTGAGGCGCGCATTTCATCAGGAGACGACCCCCAGGCTCATTCCTAGTTTGCTACGTCCATGAGAAAAGGAACGCTCGTCGGCATCGTATTACTGGTCGGTTTTTCTTCGATGCTGCTGTTCAGCTTCGGCGACCAGGTCCGTAGCTATATGCATTTTGCCGAAGCGGCGGAAACCGGCAAGCAGGCCCATGTGGTCGGTACGTGGGTGAAGGAACGCCGCTACCGCTACGAGCGCGAACGCAACACCTTCAGCTTCTACATGGCCGATGAATCGGGCGACATTCGGCTGGTCGAGTATTCGAATCCCAAGCCGGCCAATTTTGAAGATGCGGAACAGCTGGTCATCGAAGGTGCGATGGATGGAGACGTTTTCCGGGCCGAACATATACTCGTGAAGTGCCCTTCCAAATACAATGAAACGCGCGCTCCGGCAGATTTGACCACCGCCGCTACGGAGTGAGGTGGGCAGCCTTGTTGATCGCCCGCCTACAGCACGATGGCCGAGGCGATCAGGAAATAAATCACGAGACCGATTATGTCGTTCAGTGTCGTGATGAACGGTCCCGTTGCGAGCGCGGGATCGATTTTCAGGCGGTTGAGAACGAGCGGAGTGGTGGCACCGATCGTAGCGGCGAGTACCATTACCGTGAAAAGCGAAAGACCCACCGCCGTCGAGAGTTGATAGGTCGTTACGTCAGGTGCACGGATAATGTCGGTGCGCTGGATGAAGAAGACGATGAAGCTGAGCACGATCGCCAGCACAACGCCGTTCAGCAGTGAAACGAACAGTTCCTTAGCCAGGCGCTTGGGCAAATCGGTATCCCAGATATCGCCGCTTGCCAGACCCTGAACGGCGATTGCCGAACTCTGGATGCCGACGTTGCCGGCCATGGCCGTTACGACCGGAATGAACATGGCGAGGACCACCAGCTCCTGAATTTTCGACTCGAAAGAAATGATCACCATTGCGGAAAGCATCGCTCCGATGAGGCCCAGGAACAGCCAGACCAACCGGCCGCGGCTAATCCGAAACACCGAAGCAGTGGGTTCTTCGTCGCCTACGATACCGCTCATGCGCTGAATATCCTCCTCCGCCTCTTCCCGAAGCACGTCTACCACATCGTCAATCGTGATTCTGCCGAGCAAGTGACCGCTTTCGTCTACGACAGGCAGCGCCACCAGGTCGTAGCGTTCCATAATACGTACCACTTCTTCCTGGTCGACGTCGGCGGAAACGGTGACGACACCACGCTCCATGATATCGACCACAGAGGCGGATGACGGTGCAAGCAGCAATCGCTTAAGAGGCAACATACCCTCCAGTTCCCCTTCGTTATCGACGACGTACACCGTGTAGACCTGCTCGATCTTCTCCGCCTTCTTTCTCACTTCCTCCGTTGTTTCCGCCACCGTCTGGTCTTGCCGCACTGCAACGAACTCGGCACTCATCAAACCGCCCGCCGTCTCCTCCTCATACTGGAGCAATTCCTTCACCTCGACGGCATCACCGAGCCTGGGCAGGATGTTCTGGACGACACGATCGGGAAGATTCCCGAGTACGTCCGCCGCATCGTCCGTATCGAGTACATCGATGATTGCAGTCAGACGCCGCGACGACTGGTCTTCAAGCAAGTTTCTACGGTACTCGTCATCCAGATCGGCAACAACCTCTCCGGCCAGCTCGGCAGGCAGCCAGTGAAAAAGCGTGTAGGCGTCTTCATCACTCAAGTGGGGCAACAGCCTGGCGACATCCGCCTCGTGCAGATCCATGACGACGTTCATAACCATCGCCCGTTGCTCGGCGCGGATAAGGCGCGTCATGTTTTCGAGGAACTCCGAATCCCGATCGAACGGGATCTCGCGCTCTTGCACCTCTGCCGTTTTTGTCTCTTCAGCCATAAGTAGGCGTTCTGCCCGGTTGAAAGCTTGCGGATCGAAAGGGCTGTCGGCTGCGCCCGTGGTTACGCTTCAGACGGTCCCGAAAATAAGGCGTGTCAATTCGACGAACTGCTCCGGATTCAGTTCTTCCGCTCGTTTGGATAACCAGGATACCGGCGGCTGCCGGTCGGCGTTCGCCAGCAGCGGACGCAAGCTGTTTCGCAGCGTCTTTCTCCTCTGGCCAAATGCCGTACGTACGGTTCGTCGAACGGCATCTTTCAGCGCAGGTGATGTGACCACTGCCTCCTCGAAATCGATCCGGATGACGGCACTCTCGACTGCAGGGCGCGGTGAAAACACGTAAGGAGACACTTTGAAGAGCATTTCAGGAGATGCGAAGAGCTGTACCAGCACACTTGGTGCACCATATGCCTTGGTTCGAGGGCTCGCAACCAGGCGATCTGCAACTTCCTTCTGCATCATCAATAGCGCACTTTTGATCACACCTGCTTCCAGAATGGAAAAGAGAATCGGCGTCGTGATATTGTACGGCAGGTTGCCGACCACATGGATCTCGCGGGCGTTTTCCTCGGACAGGCGACTCCAGTCAAATTGGAGAACGTCCTCCTGCCGGACATCAAGCAATGGGTAGGTCTTTCGCAAGTGGTGAACCGCGCGTTCGTCCACCTCGATGGTAACGAGGTGCTCGAATCGATCCCTAAGCAAACCGGTAAGTGCACCGGTTCCCGGTCCGATTTCGACCACGACGGCCCCGGTAGGGGCGTCGAGGGACGCAACGATTTTCCGCGCGGTATTGGGATCGTGCAGAAAGTGCTGTCCGAGCCGTTTTCGAGGCCGGATCATATGGATGTCGGATTGGCAGGACAGGCCGATCCGGGATCCTGCAGTGAACCGGTTCTCGTGCCGCTAGCGGGTTTTGCGTTTGCGGTTTCGGACGAAATCTTCAAAAAGATACTCTCCAAGATTGTCCAGTGAAGCATAGTAGGCCCGGCCCTGATTGGCTTCCGTCAAACGACGAACAAACTGCTGGAGGTATGAATCGCGGGCGATCATAAAAGTAGTGATCGTGACACCCTCCCGCCTGCACATTACCGCCTCATCCAGCACACGGTTGACAATCCTCCGGTCCAGTCCGTACGGATTCTTATACAAGCGACCGTCCGACTCGTATTGGGCGCTGGGCTTGCCGTCGGTAATCAGAAAGATCTGTTTATTCCGGTTTTTACGGCGCTGGAGAATGGTGCGCGCACGCTGCAGACCCGATCGCGTATTGGTATGGTACGGTCCGACCTGCAGGTAGGGGAGATCCTTTACCTCCACTTGCCAAGCATCGTCCCCGAAGGCTACAATGTCGACCGAGTCTTTCGGGTAGCGAGTCATGATCAATTCGACGAGTGCCATGGCCGTTTTGCGCGCCGGCGTAATGCGGTCCTCTCCGTACAGCACCATCGAGTGTGAAAGGTCGATCATGAGTACGGTGGCCGAAGAGGTATAGTAATCGGTTTCATAGACCTGGAAATCGTCTTGACCGGGCACCAGGTCCCGTCCGCGCGTTCGCCTGAACGCATTGCCCAGGGTCGCCGTCACATCCAGCCGATGCACGTCATCACCAAAGCGCCAGGAGCGTGATTCCGGCATTTTATCGGTTCCCGCGCCGAGGAACGGCGTGCGGTGACCACCGGCGGCTCCTTTTTTTAGGTGTGAGAAGATCTCCTCGAGAGAGCGTTGCCGGAGTCCCTTCTCAGCCCGCGCCGTCAGTTCGACAAGACCACCCGGCGATTCCTTGAGGTATTCCTGCTTCTTGAGATCCTCGATAAAATCCCCTATCCCATATTCCTCGTCGCCCAGACCATACCGCTCATCCAGCTGTGTCAACCACCGAATGGCCTCCTCGACGTCACCCCCGGTATGGAGGAGCAACTCGTTAAACAAATCAAGCAGTTTGGCAAAGGATGGTCGCGCGTCGCCGTGACGTTGTTCGTCCCAGTCCAGATATCGAAATGTCATCGGTCCTCACTCTTGCATCACGAATTGATAAGCACCGGATCCCAGTCCGATGCGGATAAGCGCGGCTATCTATATGCCGGCCTGCCGTATGGTGTTTCGAGATATCGCTGCACCGTTTCATGTGCTCCCGCCCGGTCGTCCATTTCCAGCACCTGGCGGTAGTACGCCAGTGCCATATCCCGCCGGCCCTGAAGGTCGTGAACCATTCCAAGACGCAGCCTGGAGAGAATGCCGTATACCGTATCGCGATCCAGGCGCTCGGTCATGAACATGACCTGCTCGAAATCCGATTTTGCCTCATCCAACTCGCGGCGTGCCAGCTTTCCGCGTCCCCTGTAGTAAAACGCCTGTTCCGCGATGCCGTCACTGTATCCCGGCCGACCGGCCTCCCAACGGCTGATCACGGAATCGAAGACGGGAAGCGCCTGGTTCCACCGGGACCACCGCGCATATACGCGTCCGTGGAGCACTTGAAACCAGGAGTTGTCCGGATACCTTATCGTCAACCAGGTAGCGTAGTAGTTACTTTTCGAGAAATTTTGCTCGTAGCCGAAATAGATCTGCAGCAGGAAATAGGCCGCCTCCGGTCTGAGGAGGCGCCCTTTTTCAAACGTCCGCTCCAGTTCCGCGATGCCGCGTTCTTTGTCACCACCTTTGAAAAACAGCTTGGCAACCTTGAGATACCATTTGTCCGCCGGCAGGGCGTCCACAAAGTAGTCGTACATACCCCATCCGAAATAGTAATCGTGGTTGGAGGGGTCGATCTCGGCCGCACGCACCACGTATTTGTAGCCGGCTCTGGCATCCCTTGCCGCACCATACCAGCTGCGCCGGTTGGAACGTAA
>CAZIIP010000128.1:0-8801 GCA_964539455.1 uncultured Rhodothermales bacterium | reverse complement strand
CGCATCCGTTTGTCAAGCCTGCCGATGAACAGACCCGATCGAACTTCCAGACAGTATCGGGCCAAGATACCGCGGATTCTTTGTGGAGTCCTGGTTAAGCAGTACACAACCATAGAGAGTACCCAATGATTTTAAAATGGCAGTCCATCATCAACTTCGTCAGTCAGTGATATCTGCTCATCTGACGATACGGCGGCAATTGCCTCGCCGGCAATCTCACGTGCCCTCGGCAGGATACGCGCTCGTTGCCAGGGTGCGTCTTCCGGTCCGGCAAGCTCCGGCTTGCATCCCGCAAGCTCCTCAGGTATTTCACCTCCACACTCTCCGGCATCCAGCAATGACTCGATACCCGGAATCAGTCGCTCTAGAAGGCTACAACGGCGAAATGCTTCTCGAAGTCTATGACGAACAGCCGATTCAACAGGCATTTCCAAATCAGCAACGGTTTGGAAGGCTACGGGAGCTGCAATCTCCATTTTATAGAGGTCGGCCAGGTCATGAACAAACGCCAACGAATATCCGGTATGAATGAACCCAATCGCAGCACTGTACCCGGCGATCAGAACGGCAGCATGACATACACCGTAGAGACAGCTGTTTGCCGATGATAACGCCCGGTTTATGGCGTCCTGGTTGCCCCAATCCTTCCGATCATAGTTTCGCCCCGACCACTCAACGCCATATTTGTCAGAAAGCGTGCGGTATGCCTTGCGCACACGCGCACCTTCCAGCCCTCGCAATTGCTCGATCGACCGACGTGAAGGAGGTTGATCGTCAAACCTGATCCGGTACATTTCACGAGCAACGGCGAGTCTCGACTTGGAGTTCAGCGCGAGACGAGCCTGCCGGAGTAGCTTATATGAATGTGCTGCACCTTCTTGTCCAGCGGAATAAAACCGGACCCCGGCCTCCCCGGTCCAAACGATGAGTGTCCGATTGTCTGCACATAGCTTGACCGCTTCGTGTGTGATGTTCGTTCCGGGCTCAAGCATTAAGACAGCAGAAGCGCCTACTGGTAATCTCGCACGAACGCCTCGAATGTCCGACACTACAAGTGCAGATCCATCCACCTCTACACAACCTCGTTCCACGGACAGGACCGAGATGCGATTTTTGAGCGGCATGACCGGTGCTTCTGGTGGCTTCATCCATTCCTCCAAGGGTGGGGCTAAAGAGCATAACAAGCAGCGTGTATTTGTGCATCAGCCTTTCGTGTAATCTTTTCTTCACCTTTTGGATACCCCACTGCTCCTTCCGACCCTGCAGGCATGCTGGAGGTTGAAAGCCTGTTGACAAATTGACCATATGGGCGCAAGTCGAACGTCTCATGCCGAACTTTTTACGACTTTTCGCCGTTTAGCGCATTTCGGAGGCTCTGTGAGCCGATCACACCGCATTATTGACCGCTTTCCCGTATGCAAGCGCCCGTCTACGACAAGCTGGAGCGCCTACGCGCCTGGTTCGATGACTGTCCGAGTGCCATCGTTGCCCTGTCGGGTGGCGTCGACAGTTCGCTGGTAGCATACGTGGCGCATGACGTGCTTGGCGACGAGCGGTCCCTGGCCGTGATATCGGCATCCGCCAGCTTGAAGATGAAAGATCTGGAGGAAGCCCGTGATTTTTGTACCCGCTACGGCATTCCTATCCGAATTATCGAAACGGAAGAAATCCTGGATCCCAACTACTTCAAAAATCCCTCTAACCGCTGCTACTTTTGCAAGCAGACCCTGTATGGAGACCTCGAGGACATCGCAGAGGAGCGCGGCGCCTGGGTGCTGAACGGGACCAATGCAGACGATGCCTCCGATTATCGGCCCGGATTGCAGGCTGCCTCCGAGTTTCAGGTGCATAGTCCGCTTGCGGCCGTCGGACTGACCAAGCAGGACATTCGGGATGTCGCCTCGCTGCTGCAGCTCGAGTGCTGGAACAAGCCGGCCAGTCCCTGTCTGAGCTCGCGCATTCCATACGGTGAGCGTGTGACGGTCGACAAACTACGCCGGATCGAGGCAGCGGAAACGTTTCTGAATGGGTTGGGATTTCCGGTTTGCCGGGTTCGCCATTCGGGGGAGAGCGCCCGTGTCGAGGTACCGAACGACCGTGTTGACGATTGTCTTTCCATCGAAGAGGATTTGAACCGGCATCTAACCGCACTGGGATTTGCCTCCGTCGAGATCGATCTCGAGGGTTTCGTTTCCGGCAAGCTCAATCGCGCAATTTTATGAACGAAATCGACCTGGATTTTCAGCGCCAGGAACGGCAGGGTTTTCCGGAGTTGGTCTACGGCGAGTTCAAGTCTGCCGTGCAGATCGCCATTATCATTGGGGAACACCGAAAGCTCGGCCGGAATTGCCTCGTCACGCGGGTACAACCCGACAAAGTCCCTCCGGTCCTGAACGAGCACCCCGACGTGGCACACGATGCCCTCGCACGTACGCTCTTCCTTCAGGTTCACGATCCGAAACCCCGAACCGGACACATCGGAATCGTGAGTGCGGGCACATCGGACGTCCCTGTCGTAAAGGAAGCGGCCCTGACTGCCGATTTTCTGGGCTACAAAGTGACCGCTTTTAATGACGTGGGTGTCGCCGGTATTCACCGGCTGCAGCGCCGGCTGCCGGATCTGGAGGAATGTGACGTGATCATCTGTGTGGCCGGATTTGAGGGTGCACTGCCCAGTGTGCTGGCCGGTCTCGTCCCCCAACCGGTCATCGGCGTCCCGACCTCGGTTGGATACGGCGTATCGGACGGTGGGCGGGCCGCGCTCCATGCGATGCTCTGCAGTTGTGCCACCGGCCTGACCGTGACGAATATCGACAATGGATGCGGCGCCGTTATGTCGGCGTGCCGTATCCTCGAACGATTCCGACCGGCCGAATAGGCATCGCATCTCCCACCAAACAGCAACCGCCGGGTATGTCCGTTCTCTACATCGAACCGTTTTCCGGCATCAGTGGTGATATGTTTCTGGGCGCAGTGGCCCCGCTTGCAGATGCGGAGGATGAGATCGCATCGCTCCCCGACAAACTCGGGCTGGACGGCGTTTCCATCCAATTTACCGATGCGATGAAATCGGGTATCAGGTGCCGCAAAGTCGATATAACACTTCCGGAACAGAAGGAAAGCGACCATCGACATCTCTCCGATATCGAACGAATGATACGGGAGGCGGATCTTGGGGCGGGGGCAAAGGATGCCGCCGTCGCGATCTTTCGGTTGCTCGGCAAGGTTGAGGCCCGGGTACACGACATCCCGCTGGAAAAAGTCCATTTTCACGAGGTGGGTGCCCTCGACTCGATCATCGACATCGTCGGGGCGGCCATCTTGATCGACCGCCTCGACGTAGCAAAGACGTATTGTGATCCCGTGTGTACGGGCTACGGCTTCGTGCATACCGCACACGGGCGGCTGCCGGTGCCGGCGCCGGCTACAGAGTTGTTGCTGCAGAATATGCCTACCCTCAGGGGGCAAACCGAGGCGGAACTCGTGACACCTACCGGCGCCGCAATACTCAATTACCTTGCACCCGATTTTCAACCCGGTGTGGTGTCGCGCACGGCATCCTCGTGGGGGGCCGGCTCGAAAGACTTCGATCATCCCAATGCGCTGCGGGTATCGCTGATCCGGGAGAACGATGACATGGAAGCCTTGTGGCTGCTCCAGACCAACGTCGATGACATGACGGGCGAGCTGCTGGGTGCTGATTTTCTAACCGGTTGTATCGAAGCGGGCGCACTGGATGCATGGCTGACACCGATCATCATGAAAAAGGGCCGCCCTGCGCTTCAAATCGACGCCCTGTGTGCAGGGGAGGATAAAGAGACCCTTGCCTCATTTCTTCTAGAGCACACCACGACGCTGGGTTTGCGAATCCTTCCCGTCCAAAGACGATCGCTTCCACGCTCGTTTCGCACCGTGGAGACCCCCTTTGGCGCCGTTCGCCTTAAAATCGCGACCTTGCCGTCGGGTAAGGAGCGTGCCGTTCCGGAATATGAGGAGTGTGCCGCCCTGGCGCGAGAGGCCGGCGTGCCCGTGCGCGAGATTTTCGTAGCGGCGATGAGGGAAGGATGATTGCTACGTGACGGGCACAGCTTGGTGCAGGCACTTGGTGCGGGCACACTGTATTGTGCCCGTACGGTGTATGCGGCGGCGGTGGAGGATGGGTGATTGCTACGTGACAGGCACAGCTTGGTGCGGGCAGTGCTTTCCTTTCGCTTAATCCCTCAATGAATGGTAGATATCGTGGTAGAAATGGAAATCGAGGCCGCATGATTTGAGAAGCGCCCTGTCGCGGGCGATATCGCGCGCCGGACCCACAGTCACAACCTGCCCTTCCTTCAAAACGGCCAGCCGGTCGCAGCAGGCCACCAACGGAATAATGAACTGTGAGACCACGATCACGGTCGCGTCCAGTTCATTGATGATCTGGATGAAAGATTGCACGACGTCCGGATCGAGATTGGAAAACGGCTCGTCGAAGGCAAACACCTCCGGTCGCATGGCCAGAACCGTCGCCAGTGCCACGCGCCGCCGTTCGCCGTAGGAAATGTGGTGGGAGATCTTCTCCTCGTAGCCTTCCAGACGCATCAGTTTCATTGTGTGCCGGACCCGCTCGTCCACTTCTTCCGGTGAAAGCCCCATATTCAGCGGCCCGAAGGCCACGTCCTCCCGAACGGTCGGATTGAACAACTGGTCGTCCGGGTTTTGAAACACGAGACCGACCTTCCGCCGGATATCGGACAGGGTATGCTTGTTGAGTGGTGTCCCGTCGATTCGAACACTTCCGTTTCCGTTGAGAATGCCGTTCAAATGCAGCAGAAGTGTTGATTTGCCCGATCCCGACGGCCCGATAACACCCATCCGTTCTCCCGCTGGAATGTCGAGAGACAAGCCACGCAGCGCCTCCGGTCCGCGGTCATAGGAAAAATGCAGGTCCTCGATTTCAACCGAGGCTCCTCCGGTTTTTCGTGAGATATCTGCGCGTGAAGTTAAATCCATAAGCGGACAACGATAAATGCCGAGGATACGCCTACCAGAAACAACCAGTCGGCGGACCGAAAGACAAGTGCACCCGACACCGGGAATGCCCCGTCGAATCCCCGCGCGGCCATCGCCTGGTAGACGTTTTCCGCCCGTTCCCACGACCGGATGAAGATCAGCGCGATCTGACGGCCATAGACGGAAACACGGGACAACTGCAGCTTGCCGGGGGTCCTGCTCTTACGCGCGATGTTCGTCCGGAGCCATTCATCGTGAATAATAAAAATGTACCGGTACATAAGTGCGGACAGCAATCCCAGGAGGCGTGGCATTTTCAGTTCCTGCAGCCCGCGTAGCAACCGGTGAAAACGCTCGGTAGAAGTGATCAGGGTGATAACGAGTACGGCCCCGAACGCTCGAAAGAAAATAGAGAGCATGTCGTCCACGTATGGAAGGACGAGAGCAGACTCCGACGCAATGCCGACAGGGGAGTGGGAGAGAGGCAGCAGCAGCGCGGCCATTACGATAAACGGCGCGGCGATGAGACATCTTTTGAGAAAAAATCGAACGGGAATGCGGCTCAGAACAATCAGGACAAAAACGAACGGAAAGTAGCACCAGAACGGGAGCAGGTCGCCGCGGGGTTCGCTGACCATACACAAACAGGCCACTGCAAGGGCGATCACTTTCGCACGCGGATCCCTCCGGTGCAGAAGTGAGTCGCGCCCGCTGTAGCGATCGAAAAAACCGTGTCTCACGCCTGAGCCGTTGGCTTCCTGGACTTAAAGCCGTAAAAAAGTCCGGATGCACCGAATATCAACGCCAATCCAAATGCGATGCGGTAAATGAGCGGAATGGAGGAGGTACCTGTAGCGGATTCCTCCCGTGTCGTCACTCCCGATTCGTTGACGGCAACACGTACCACCGCACGGTGCCCGGTGTTGTCATCCACTACAACGCGCCAGGAACCACTTTCCGAGGGTATAAACGCGAATCTGCCGTTGCGATCCGTCTGTCCCGCCTGCCATACCACTTCGATATCGGAAGGTGCACCGACTTCTACGTTTGCATTCGCGGCGGGCACATCGCCGTCGTAGCTGCACGTCACGATAATCGCAGGCCCCGATTGCTCGGAGGTGCATCCGATACCATGACCCACGACCGGCACTGCCAGTGATATGAGGAACAACAATGAGAGCAGGACTCGTTTCATTTTTCGGATCCGATCAGTTTGGGCTTCACTTTTTGAATGAACGGGATAATTACCGCCGTCAGTGCGCCTTCGATGGCTGCCGGGAGCAGGTAGATCGAGAGCATAAAGAGGATCGGCTTCCCGTATCCCGTAAGATAAAACTCGAAACCCATGAGCGTTGCAGGAACGAGTATTGCGAGAAATCCGGCAAAAAACGCCCTGACCACTACCGGAATGGGATCGGCTCTCCAGACCAGCGACGCCGTCAAAGCGCCGGCCGTAATATTAATGGTATTCAGGCCGAGGACCACAAGCCCCCCGTGCTGAAAAACGAGCGCTTGAAAAAGCAATGCGGTAAAAACGACAGGGAGCGCCTGAATACCGAGCAGGATGCCGGCCAGTCCGTAGAGACCCAGATGCACGGAGGTACCGGCGATGGGGAAGTGGATCAGAGACGCCACAAACAATGCGGATCCCAGAACGCCCATCTTCGGTATATCTTCCTGCTGCGCTTTTCTTCCGGCGAGATACACCCCACCCAGCGCAACGGCATCGGCCGCTATGCAGATCTCGGTGGCAATGATACCGTCGGCGATGTGCATGGAAGGATACCCGTAACCGGACTGGCGCCATGGATCGCTTTCAACGTTCCTCCCGGCGGCGGTTCCACATTAATACCACGCGTAAACAAGCGGATATGGATATGGCGACATTGACGATAAAAAGGGTCCCGGACGAGCTGTACGAGAAATTGAAGGCGATGGCAAAGAGAAGAAGGAGAAGCATCAACAGCCAAGTGATTGTACTTCTGGAGGCAGCACTGGATCGGACGCAACCGGATGAGCCGGGTCTGATAGAACAGATTCGGTCGCTGCGTGAGCGCGCAGGAGGTACGTTGAATGAAGCAGAAAGGCAGGCGGCGCGGCATGAGGGGCGCGAATGATTGTGGTCGACAATACGGCCATCAGCTACCTGCTCATAGAGGGTACGTTCACTCCTTGGGCTGAGAAGGTCCGCGAGGCGGATCCGCACTGGATCGCACCACCGCTCTGGTTGAGTGAGTTTCTGAGTGTGCTGCGCAAACACGTGGTCACGTCGAACATATCGGTCGAATTGGCTCTGCAAACGATCAATCTGGCAGAAGAGTTGATGCGCGAGAGGGTTGTCTCTGTGATTCCAAATGAGGTTCTTTTGCTGTCGTTGGCCTCCGGCTGTATGACAGGCACAACATCCCAAACGAGAGTGTATATGTTGCTGTAATTAAGCGCTATCCTAACTTGTGATAAATGATCATTATCACAAGTTAGTGATCGCAAAGAAGTAGCATATGGCGAGCCTGTGTCGTATCAATTGCGGCCAAATATGCGTTGCTCACAACTCGAATGGCCGGTTTTCCCCTATGAAATAGGTAGGCGATTGCGCTCGTCATCACTTGATGCTATCATTGCGCCATGAGCAAAACACTGGAACAAGTCAGAGGTCTCGTTCGTCATCAAAAAGTTAGAATATCTGACCACGGATACGATCGTCTTGCCGAGAACGGAATTTTAGTGAAAGAGATTGTCGAATCGTTACCGACGGCCAAAGAGATTGAAGACTATCCCGGATTTCCCAAGGGCCCATGTGTACTCGTCCTGCAGCACGACCAAAGTGACAAGCCGTTTCATGCAGTATGGGGTATACCAGGGGGCAATAAAGAACCGGCAGTGCTGATCACAGCCTATAGGCCGGATCCTGCAAGGTGGTCAGCAGACTTCAGGCGGAGAAAACCATGATGACAAGACGCCACACAAAACTCGTGCATGAGGGTGAATATGTAGCTGAGGTTGATGTAGAACTCATCGATTCAGATGTAGGCTGGTCCCCCTATCTCTCGCTTGACGACGCCTATAAGCTCGATGAAGTTCGTGAAGCACTTCGTCGTGGGGACCTCAAAGCAGCTACCGCCCTTGCCCGTGTTTTCGCCTTGACGCCAATTGCGGTATAGCACTTAAGAATCTGCGGCCCGGCGTGCATGTCCTGCAGCATCAATCTGTATTGCTGCTTACAACCGCAATTTCTCAACGCTCCGACGATATCCCGGAAAAGGACTGTCCGGGCCACTTACAGTGCCGTCTGGTTCGGGTCACCTCACATACTTCGCACCATGACATGTCAGCCATCCAAATCCTATCACTCACACATACCCGAACATCGGCGGAAACGCAACCACCACAATTGCCGCCCAGACGGCGTACACCGGCAGATAGCCCGTTTGCCAGCGTTCCAGCGCCGAAAACGACGTCTGACGACGCAAAAACCGGAATGACAGCACGGCCGACCAGCCCAGGTTGACGAGCAGGATGATGTTCAGGCCGAGGGCAGCCACCTTGTTCGGACTGAATCCGAACTCGGATATGCGTTCGGCGATGGCAACCAGCGCCAGGATGTCGACGATCAGGGCGCTGACGATCAATACCAACTGCAGGGCATCGAACGGATTCGGCGGCGCCTCCGGATCACGTGCCGAAATGGCATACAGGAGCAAACCCAGCACGAGTACGAGCAACAGATCGAAGCCGATCAGGACTTCCCGCGCGACGTTGATACCACTCCCCGTCCAGATCATGGCGCCGAGGAACGTCAGCAGCAA
>CAZIIP010000127.1:2633-8838 GCA_964539455.1 uncultured Rhodothermales bacterium | reverse complement strand
ATCGGCGGAAACCATCTCACGCACGTTCTCAGGCGAAACGTCAACGTGCAATTACTGCTGTTCAACAACCAGATTTACGGGTTGACCAAGGGGCAGTATTCGCCGACTTCGAGAGAGGGTCAGGTGACGAAAAGCTCGCCGTTCGGCTCCATCGATCACCCGGTCAACCCGGTAAACGTTGCCCTGGGTGCTGAAGCCTCATTCGTGGCGCGCACGATGGACCGCGACCCGAAGCACCTTAGCAAGACGCTCCGTCTGGCACACGACCACCAGGGCTCCTCATTTGTGGAAATCTACCAGAACTGCAACATCTTCAATAACGGCGCTTTTTCACGCTTTACGGAAAAGGACCAGAAGCCCGGGCACACCCTGATGCTCGAACATGGAAAACCGATGGTCTTTGACGATGGACGGAAGGGCATTCGGCTGGAGGGCTTTTCGATGGAGGCCATCGACCTGACGGGCAATCAGTGGTCGGTCGAAGACTGTGTCGTGCACGACGAGACGAGCATCGAACTCGCACACATCATCGGGCGCATGTTCTTCAAGCAGGACGTGCCACGTCCGTTCGGCGTCATCTTCAGTGAAGCACGGCCAACTTACGAAGACATGCTGCAGGCGCAGATCGATACACTGATCAGTTCGAGAGGAAAAGGCTCGCTCGACAAGCTGTTCCACGCCGGGGATACGTGGACGATCAAATCCTGACTCCTGGTAGTTTGTCGGACTTGAGAAATAGCCCCTTTGTTTTTATTCCTCTTAAATACGATTAGCGTCGGGATAGATTTGTTGTAAATAAATAACTCACGCCGAAAGTCCGACAGCCTCCTAGTAGAACTACTAATGGTTTGAATCATGCCGCTGGAATTGTCTTCTGAACAGGCCCTAGACTCCAGACAATGAGCTAAGAGTCAGGAGTTGTCCAGCACCCCTGCAAGAAGTTTGTTCATGCGCTCGACGAAAGCGGTGGGTTTCTCCATGGAGCCGTCTATAAGCAGCGCTCCTTCGTAGATCTGGAGCACCACATCCCGCACCGTGTCGGTTTTGTCCGGGCTGTCGAGATTTGCGGCGACGCCGGCTACGAGCGGATGAGCGGGATTGATCTCGAGCACCTTTTTTGCACCCTCGAAACCCTGGTTCATCATGCGCATCATGCGCTCCATCTGCCGGTCGACTCCGCCCTCACCTACAACCAGTGTCGCTGCGGATTCAACCAGACGACGGGAGATCCGGACATCCGCCACGCGCTCGCCAAGCACGTCCTTGAATCGCAGCACCAGCCGTTCGGAAACGGTATTGTCGAGTGTGGATTCTTCCGTTTCCTCTTCTGCAGCGGTAGATCCCAGGTCGAGATCCGCCTTCTCGATGCTCTGCAGCGACTTCTCCCGGTATGTGCCGATGGCCGGGGCCGTAAACACATCGATCGGTTCGGTGAGCAGCAAGACCTCGATATCCTTGCTCTTGAAGTATTCGAGGCTGGGATTTCGAAGGACACTGTCGCGGTTATCGCCTGACAGGTAGTAGATTACCTCCTGGTCTTCGGGCATTCGATCCACTACTTCGGCGAGGGATGCGCGCTCGTCGGCTCCGGTATGCGTCGTTTCGAATCGGGCAAGCTCGATGAGGCGGTCACGATGCGCGGAATCCGTACCGATGCCCAATTTGAGCACACCGCCGAATTGCCGGTCGAAGGTGGTGTATTTCTCTTCATCTTCCTTAGCCCACTCCTCCAGCAATCCGAGCACCTTGCCGGTAAGGATTTTGGAGATACGCACCATGACCGGACTCGATTGCGTGACCTCGCGGCTCACGTTGAGCGGCAGATCTTCGGTATCGACCACTCCGCGAACAAATCGGAGGTATTCCGGGAGCAGTTCCTTGCAGTCGTCCTGGATGAATACGCTGCTTGCGTAAAGGTGCAGATTCCGGTGTTCTTCCAGGCGGAACAACTCCATGGGCGCGTGCGCGGGAATAAAGAGAAGGGCGCTGAAATTTACGCGACCCTCGAGTTTCAGATGAAGGTGACCGAGCGGCGCCTCATAGTCGTTAGAGATGAACTTGTAGAACTCCTCAATTTCCTTCTCGTCAAGCTCCGAGCGGTTCTTTCGCCATAGCGCCTTGACCGTGTTGATCTGCTCATCACCGAGGTAGATGGGATAGTCGACGAAGTTGGAGTACTTGCGAACGATGTGCTTGACGCGGGTCTCCTCACTGAATTGCCTGGCGTCTTGCTTGAGCTTCAGCGTGACGGTCGTTCCCCGATTCGGGACGTCGATTTCTTCGATGGTATACGTACCGGTCCCGTCCGATACCCAGCGTAATCCGACCGAGTCCTTGTCACAATGCCGGGTTTCAATTACGACTTCCTCCGCGACCATAAACGAGGCGTAGAATCCGACCCCGAACTGCCCGATGATCTGTCCATCGAGCGGCCGCTCGTTCCTTTTCATCTCTTCCAGAAATGCCAGCGTTCCGGAGGACGCCACGGTTCCAATCTGTTCAATGAGGTCGTCGCGTGTCATCCCAATGCCCGAATCACGGACCGTAAGCGTGTTGTTTTCCTTATCGACGGAAATGTCGATGCGAAGCGGCGCCTCCTGGTCGCGCAGGTCCTTTTCGGTCAACTTCAAGAATCGGACCTTGTTGAGCGCGTCGGAGGCGTTGGAGATCAATTCCCTGAGGAAGATCTCGCGATGGGTGTACAGCGAATGTACAATGAGGTGAAGCAGTTGCTTCATCTCGGCTTTGTATTCGAACGACTCTGCCATTGAACGGGGTGGTTGGTGCTAGTGCAATCCTTGATAGTCCGCTCCTTCTACCCATTCGGCGGCCCGTGCGTTTCCTCCCGAGCGTCCGGAAGAAGACCGCATCGAGGCAGCGGAAGCCCGTCATTTCAATCGGCCTGAGATGTGGAGAATTGTGAAGCCGCACCCTACATTCTGTTCGAACAACCCATTGACACGCTTCAGGCTACCATGCGCACCTTTATTCTCCGATGGGTCCGGACGGCTATCCATAACCGATCTGGGACAAGCGTACGGGCGCAATCGGTCACGGGGTAGCGGAGTACCGGCGAGATAACACGAGCATCCCAATCACATCTCAAGACCCCGGTACAATTCAATGTACCTGCCGAGAATACTCGAGCGCATAAAGGAGTCGGCTCCTGAGGGTGCGGATCTAACGAACCGGCGGTATTAAAACAGATGCCGTTCGATACTACGCTGCCGACTGGAAATGGCCGGTAGGTCGGCCGGCGATCACCGTAGCAACGGATTGTGTCAGGATTCGCGGCACAAAAGCATGCGGATTTCCGGTGAGGGCATTCCGTTTGACGGGCTGCCCGTCGGCATGGAGTTTCACCATAAACCAAGGCTGTCGCGAACGGTTTGAAGACGTCTGTGTGCCTCCATGGTCATCGCGTCCTCGGCGCCACGGGGCCGGGTTCTTCGAAGCTGCTCGTAGCCATATTCCAGCAGCTCTAGCCCGCGCCGCTCGTCCCCCGTAAACGCAAGCGCGTATCCGAGAAGGCTGGCGCTCGATCCCTTTCGGTAGTCGTCGTCTCCCAACGCCTGTGACCGCACGTTCCAGACGGCTTCCAGGTAAGGCCGTGCCTCACCGTATCGTTCCAGGTCGTTTAGCAGGGCGCCGTAGACCGAAGCCGCTCCTTGCCAAAAACCTCCGCCGTGATCGATACGTGCCGCAAATTCGTACGCGTGTTGAGCGAACGGAAGGGCACTTTCCGGAAGTCCGTGGTTACGCAAGTCCAGTCCTGCGTAGAGCGCAAGCGTAGCACCTTCCTTAAGCTCGTCTGCGCCTACGAGAATCGAGAGCGCACGCTCATACGAATCGATGCATCCAAAAACGTCGCCCGTTTCAACTTGCGCTTGCGCAAGCGCCTCGTAGACGACCGGCAGTACGGGATGGTCGGCACCGACAAACCGCTTATACGTGTCGACAGACTGCCGGTAGGATGTTACGGCTTCTTCGGGTTGCCCCAGTCGCTGTAATATATTGCCTCTTGTATGAAGCGCGTTCGCGAGAATCGGGTGACCCTCTTCAGCCCTTCGTCTTCCGATCAGAATAGCCTGACTGACGTGCTCGAGGGACAATCTCAAATCCGATGCGGACCGCTGCTCGGGTTCCGTTTTTCGCCAGATGTCGTTGAGGAGAACGGCCACACTGTTGTGGTTTTCCGCCATTCGAATCTCGTTTTCCTGGCCGTTCTCACGCCGATCGTCGAGGTTGCGCTGGTACAATTCGAGCGCCTCCACCGTTCTGCCCTGGGCTCTGAATACACTGGCCAGGTGATCACGTGCAAAAATCGGTTCCCGATCGCCGTACGCATAGTTCAAATCGGCGATGCGGACCGCCTCTTGCGCAACGTCCTCGGCGAGATCAAGTCGGTCGCTTGCTTTGTACAACTCCGCCAACACGCGTAGATGTTCGAGTTCAAGCAGCACATTGTCCGCCTGGTCGATCAGGCTTTTAACTTCCCGCATCAGAGCGTCACACTCCTCGATACGGCGGTTTTCGAGGAGCCCCTCAGCGTATGCCAACCGCACTTCCGCCTGTTCCTCAAGGGTCAGATCGGCGGTATTGGCTACCGCCATCGCTTCCTCCTGAATCTTGAGCCCCCGCATAAGGTATCCGATGTTCGAGAAGCTCGATCCGAGCGTTGCCAGATTGGTCGCCAGCGCTGGTGGATCGTCCCGCAACTGCCTCCGGGCGATGTGCAGCTGTCTCTCCAGGAGCTGCACGCGTGTGGTTTGGCGGGCATCGGCGGCCTGCGGATCGATCTGATCAATGAGCGCCTTGGTGCTTGCGACAACATCTTCCCTCAACGAAGAGACACGTGACGACTGGTTTCTCAAGACCGCAAGCGTTGCCAAAAGGGCAATCAGCACGACAGCGGCGAGAACGACAAACCGGTAGCGCTCGAGTGCAATTCGACCGAGGTAGGCGAACGACGCCGGGGTGCTCAGTGAGTCTTTATAGGCCCATACGGGCCGTTTCCTCAGGTACGCATGAATGTCGGCTACAAGCGCATCTGCAGTTTGGTAACGGAGCCCCGCCTCGTAACTCGTCGCTCTGCCGACAATCGCATGCAGAGGGGCCGGTGCATCCTCTTCGAGAATGTCGCGCAGCAACACGCCCAGGGAATACACGTCGGATGTTACCGAGACGACCTGTCCGTAACGTTGCTCCGGACTGGCATAGTAGTCGGTGAGTCCTTTTGGTTTTGTGAGCGGGCCAAGCCGTTGGCCGATGCCGAAATCGAGAATTTTCGGCCGTCCGTCAGCCGTCACAAGAATGTTCGACGGTTTCAGGTCGAGATGCAACAAGCCCCGTGCGTGGACGAAAGCGATGGCTTTGCCGACGGCCTTAAACGTTTCTAGCGCATCGTTCAGGGAGGCGGTCTCCAGATACTTGTGAAGGGGAATACCCTCCACGAATTCCATGACGATGTACGAGCGATTGTCGGGTGTCCGGCCGGCATCGTACAACCGGGCGATTGCGTCGTGCTCGAGATCTCCATGAAGGCGAACCTCTTCGCGCAGCTTGGGCGTCTCACCACGAAGCACCTTTAGCGCCACGGATCGTTCAAACTGGTCGTCCGAACGCTCGGCACGATATACCGTGCCGCCGCCTCCGCGACCGATTAGTTCGGTGATGCGGTATGCGCCGAGCGTCGTTCCTACGAAATCCAGATCACCTTGGGCATCGAGTTCGATCTGCCAGATATCATCCAGAACATTCCGTACCGTGGAATCGAACGGACTGGCTTCGCAGCCGAAGGAATGCACTTCGGCTGCTTCGATAGCGGCCTCTTCGCCGTACTCCGCCCTCACTTTTTCCAGTATCGCCTCGCGGAGTTCTTCAGATTCGGCGTCGTCCAGCTGGGCCGTAATCTCTTGCAGGATGCTTAGCGGAACACCGCCTTTCGATCCCGGCATGACCTACAGTTCTTCGGGGCGATCGTTGCGATCGACTTCGGTAACGGTGTCCTGTGGGACGTTTTCGTCGGCATCTACACCTACGATTGAGGAACTGCATCCGAAAAGGACGCTGCTGACAAAGAGAGCGAGAAGGAATGAACGCATGGTAAATCTCCCAGGTGGTAAAAGGTTAAAAAGTGCCTCGTTCGAGCGGCATGACCTACAGTTCTTCGGGGCGATCGTTGCGATCGACTTCGGTAACGGTG
>CAZIIP010000127.1:0-2533 GCA_964539455.1 uncultured Rhodothermales bacterium | reverse complement strand
GAACTGCATCCGAAAAGGACGCTGCTGACAAAGAGAGCGAGAAGGAATGAACGCACATGCATCGGTCTGTATTTCGTTTAGTGGTTGGTATCAACGGTTTCGAACGGCTTCTCCGTTCTTATTCATTTTTCAGGTGCGCCGGAGGGCGGGAATGAAGCGTCGCCGCTCATGGAACGGTGGTTCCAGTGCTGCGGGCTACGACCTTACCTCCGAGCACGCGGTGGTTGTACTCAGGTCCAACTACGGTCGGTGCTACCTCACCTTATACAAAAGATACCGTTTAGCCGCCTGTTTGTCATGTTTTTCTGCGCACTTAACCCCGGCTCGGTCGCAGCCCGGAAGAGCTTCCGTGCCGACGGCTCTATTTATTAGAGATATACAACATTGTAAAAGAAAAAATAGATTCAAAATATTCGGTTCCTGATCGTAGTATCTACTACGTGAAGAATACGGATAAGCATAGCGGCAAGTCGGAATATGACGAATAGGCCGCTCCTGTTTTGGCGTAGCGTGCCAGGGTGCAACTACGGTACGCGCGGGATCCAAACCATCATTTCACCGGCGTTTCGGTGAGACCATGCGTAATATGGAATGGCCGTCAGTGGTGATCCGTCGGCATGCTCACTACGGAGCACTGTGACGCCTCCAAGCAATGCCTCCTGATGGACAGGGCGGCATGGAGCCCTGTCCGCGAGAACGACACCGTCGAGCGCTCCCCCATTGTCGGCTCCCTCCAGGCAGTATACGATTGGTCCACGTTCGAGGGCGACCTTGCCCTCATTTGCAGCAACGCGGGGATGGCTGACGGTACGCCGCACCGGCATGGGAAAGTGTAGATGCAGCCGGTCGCCGTTCTGCCAGGGGCGATTCAATCGGATGAATCCGCTCTCAATCGTAAAGGGCACATCGTCATCGTTTAGTTTGATGCCGGGTCTTTCGACTGTTGCGTTCATGTACCGGTAAAGATGCGACGGAACCGGTTGTCCATATGCCCAGCCCGGGACGCGGATGTTCACCTCAAACGTGCGTGTGCTTCCCGGATGCAGTTCGAGAATCACGTTCCCGGACCAGGGATAGTCCGTATGCATCCGAATAGTGACAGGATCGCCCTCGATCGGCACTTGTGCGCGACCGGAGAGGAATAGACAAACGAAAACGGTGCGATCGCGAACCGCATACTGGTAACCGGAAAGCGACGGCAAGAAGCGGCAGATATTCGTCGGGCAACAAGCAGTGGAAAACCACGGGGCCCTTGTTGCGAAGCCCTGGTTAAAGGGCGTTTTGCCGTTGGATGCCAGGGGATTCGGATAGAAAAAGCGATCGCCTTCGAGGGAAATTCCGGCTAGAAAGCCATTGTACAACGTGCGTTCCATCACGTCCAGGTACTTCGCTTCCCCGTGCAGCAGAAACAGTCTGTGGTTCCACATCATGTTGGCAATGGATGCACACGTTTCGGCATAGGCCTCCGCGTTCGGTAGCACATAAGGATCTCCGAACTGTTCCCCACGCCGCTCGGCCCCCAGCCCGCCGGTCACATACAGCTTTGACGTGACGACATCCTCCCAGAGGCGATCGATGGCGGCCACATACGAAGCATCGCCGGAAATTGCGGCAACGTCGGCAACGCCCGAGTAAAAATAGCCGGCCCGTACGCAGTGCCCGACCGCTTGCGACTGTTCGTGAATCGGCAGATGATCCTGGCTATAGGAGCCGAACAATTCACGTACGTCGGCGCGGCCGCGTTGATCGACAAAAAAGCGTGCCAGTTGGAGATATTTCCGCAATCCCGTGGCACGATAGAGCTTTACCAGTCCAATCTCGATTTCCTGGTGCCCGGGTACACCCGGCCGCTTTCCAGGTCCGAACACGCGCTCAATCAGGTCGGCGTTGCGGATCGCGACCTCGAGCAACGTACGTTTCCCGGTTGCCAGATAGTGCGCTACGGCGGCTTCGTAAAGGTGCCCGGCATTATAAAGCTCATGCCCGTGTGCCAGATCCGACCAGCGCCCTGGCGACGTATCGGCGGGCGCTTCCGGGTTTGCCGTGCGTGTCGTATAGAGGTAGCCGTCCGGCTCCTGGGCGGCTGCAATGCGGGCGATCAACCGATCGAGATAGTCATCCAGTTCGGGATCCTCCGAGATATTCAGGGTATACGAAGCGCCCTCAACGACCTTGAATACGTCCGAATCGTCGTATCGCTTGCCCTCGTACGGACCAGATGCTGCGCCTGAGGCCAAATCGAAATGAAGCAGTCGACCGGTCTCCCTGCATTTGTTGAAACAGGTGGGCAAGGTGACCGACCGGTTCGTCTCCAAACGGGGTGCCCAGAAGCCTTCTGTCAATCTGACCGCGGTGAAGTCGACGGGTCTATACGGGTAGTCCCGTGGATCCGTACGGGAGCCGCCGTGGGAATAGAACCGGTCCGCTTGGCTTCCAAATCCGAGTGCAAGGCTACTCCCGCCGAGTCGGGCGAGAAAACGGCGTCTGTTCATGGCAATAGGCACCCTTTGATTCATCCGGCGCAAGTGAAGAT
>CAZIIP010000126.1:0-8897 GCA_964539455.1 uncultured Rhodothermales bacterium | reverse complement strand
GCTCAAGGGCATTTCCTTCGATGGCGTCTACTAGCCTGCGGCCGGTACGGCTATGTTACATGCAACGTCCGGCGTCACGGCACACACCGGCGCTGCGTGCGCCCGTGAATCGCCGACGGCAGAGGGAATCACCTATGCCGTCGCAAAGTCGTGGATGCCGGCAAAAAAGCAGTCCTCAGATTCATCCGCACAGGCTTCATTATGTGGTATGTAGATATCGTTTTAGCATTGGTCGTTGCAGCCGTTATGACTGCCGTTTTTCTCGGCGTTTCTCGGCGGTGGGCATGGCGACTGGCGATAGTACTGTTTCTAGCCGTGATGCTGGGAGCGTGGGCCGGCGGACTGTGGATCCGGCCTGCCGGACCGTCGCTATACGGCATTTTCTGGTTGCCTCCGGTGTTTATCGGAGTGCTCGTAGCGTTGCTGCTTGTGACTTCGTATCAGGAGCCACGAAAGAACCAACCGGATGACGGAGGGGAGACGGTCGCGCTCGTCTCGGACGATCGATCCGATTCCCGGTGGCCTGTCCCGCTGGAATTAGAGAGCACGGCAGGGGTGATTCTGATTTTGTTTCTCCTGATTGCCGTATTGCTTGGATATGCGGTCTGAGCCGATCTGAATCCCGATAGTAGAATGTTTCATCCAAATATTTATAGCGATGTTAAGAAGTCTGAGTAAACTCACCAATTACATCCTTCAGGCAGAAGATGGCGAGATCGGCCGGTGCACGGATTTCCTGTTCGAGGACGATACGTGGATCGTCCGCTATATGGTGGCGGATACGGGTAAGTGGCTGCCGGGCCGCAAGGTCCTCCTGTCGCCGATCGATATTCACAAACCCGACTGGCCTGCACACATCATTCCGATTTCCCTCTCCAAGGAGCAGATACGGACCGCTCCCGGAATCGAAAAGGACGAACCCATTTCCCGGAGGAAAGAGGTGGCTTTTCACCGACACTACGGCTGGTCACCGTATTGGGGTGGTGTACACGGATGGGGTGCGGCACCGTACCCGGGTCCCACGCTTTCGCCCGAGGAGCTGGCCGAAGCGCTCGAAGCGACTCCGGACGGTGATCCGCATCTGCGATCGACCAACGAGGTAGTCGGATACGATATTCAATCGCTAGACGGCGAAATCGGTCATGTGGAAGACCTGGTCGTCGATGACGAGACGTGGACCATTCGTTACGTTGTCGTTGATACGCGTGACTGGCTCCCGGGTAAGAAAGTCATCGTATCGCCCGAGTGGGTAGAATCCATGAACTGGGCCGCCAGAGAAGTGGTCGTCGGTCACACACGTGACCAGATCGAGAACAGCCCGGAATACGATCCGTCGGCACCGATCAACCTCGAATACGAAGCCAAACTGTTCGACTATTACGGTCGCCCGAAATACTGGGTTTAGGAGGCTGTCGGACTTTCGGTATAAATTCCTTATTTACAACAATTCTACCATAATGCCAGTCGAACTTAAGATCAATAAAAGCAAGGGGCTATTGTTCAAGTCCGACAAACTCCTAGGATCGCGAAAGCCTGTTTGGGCCGAGACGTACAACGGACAAATCCCCGGCTTGGACGAATGCCCGAGCCGGGGGCGATTGATGGCCGCGGGAGTTAGGCCCCAGTGTGAAAACGCGCTCGTGGAATCCAAGTCCTGAATGCCCAATTCGGCAGGAATGCGAATGCACCCTCGTGTACCGGTGGTTGCTGCCTGCCTCTACAGGATGTACTGGCTCAGGTCCCGGTTTTTGACCAGGTCGCGCAGCCGGTCTTCTACCTCCTGTTCGGACACGACAATATCGCCCTCCGGCATATCGTCGGGAATATCGAACAGGTAGTCCTCGAGCAGGGTAGTCAGGATCGTATGCAGACGCCGCGCCCCGATATTCTCGACCTGGGAATTGACCTCGGCCGCGATTCGGGCAACGGCTCGGATCGCATCGTCGGTAAAAGAAAGCTTGACTCCCTCGGTCTCGAGCAATGCGGTATACTGCTTCAGGAGCGCATTTTTCGGTGTGGTGAGGATCAGGAAAAAGTCGTTTTCATCAAGGTTCTGGAGTTCGACGCGAATCGGGAAACGACCCTGGAGTTCCGGTATCAGATCGCTGGGCTTCGACACGTGAAATGCGCCTGATGCGATGAAAAGGATGTGGTCCGTCTTGACAATACCGTGCTTGGTCGTTACGGTCGAGCCCTCCACGATTGGGAGCAGGTCGCGTTGTACGCCTTCGCGTGACACGTCGGGTCCGCGTGCAGCATCGGCCTGACCACCGGAAACCTTGTCGATCTCGTCCACGAAAACCATCCCGGATTGCTCGACACGCTCGATGGCCTCTTTTGTCACGGCTTCCATATCAATGAGCTTTTGTGCCTCTTCCTGCGTCAGCAGTTCCCGCGCTTCCGCAACCGAGAGCCGGCGTTTCTTGCGTCGGCGTCCGCTCATGTTTCCAAAGAGATCCTGCAGGTTGACCCCCATCTCCTCCATTCCCATCGGGCCGAACACCTGCATCATGGGTGAAGCGTCCGAAGCGACATCGATCTCGACCTCCCGCTCATCAAGGTCGCCGTTGCGCAGTTTTTCCAGGAACCTGGCGCGCGTCCGTTCACGAAGGTCGCCGTCTTGATCTTCCGTCTCGGATGCGTCCTGCTTCTCGTCGTCGCTGTTCATGACAAACCCCGGGCCGTGTACGACGGGTTTATCGGCGGCGTCTCCGGAAGGGGGGATCAGTACGTCCAGGATGCGCTGTTCAGCGTGTATTTTTGCTTTCTCCTGCACTTTCCCGGTGTTTTCCTCACGCACCATATTCACGGCGTAGTCGACAAGGTCCCGGATCATACTGTCAACGTCCCGACCGACGTAGCCCACTTCCGTAAACTTGGTCGCCTCGATCTTGATAAAAGGAGCGCCCGTGAGTTTGGCAAGCCGGCGCGCGATTTCCGTTTTACCCACGCCGGTGGGACCGATCATAATAATGTTGTTCGGCATGATCTCGTTACGGAGATCTTCCTCGACCTGTTGGCGGCGCCACCTGTTCCTCAGCGCGATTGCGACGCTTTTTTTTGCCTCGTCCTGCCCAATGATGTATTTGTCCAACTCCTGGACAATCTGACGCGGGGTCAGCTGGTTTGACATGGTATTGGTGGTATGGGGGTCTCCTTCATCGACGGCGCTTCCGGCCGTCCTGGTTACTCCGACAGCTCGTCCGGCCAGTCATCCTCCTCCGGCTCGAATCCCTGATCGTCTTCCGGGTAGTCGTATGCAGAGTCGTGTTCGGGAGGCGGTTCGTGGTGGCTTTCTCGGAGGCTCACAACCTCGTGGTGGTCCGGATTGAGGATAAGAACCGTATAGTCGTAGCGGACACCACGGCGCTTTTCAAGTCGCGCCGCACCGGCTTCTTCGAGGTCGCCGATCAGCGATTTAGGTTCATGTCCCTCGATTTCTCCCAGTTCTTCGGATAGCTTCCTGAGAAGTGGTGTGAGATAGATCTCTTCGTATTGGCCGAAAAATCGATCGATAATATCGAGCGCGTCCCTATCGCTACCGTAGGGTAAATCCTGTGCCGGCTTGAATGAACTGGCGACGAGATCACCCGCGGCACCCAGATCGGGTCCGCCGTCACCCCTGGAAAGCAGCCGGCGTGCATCATAGTAGCGGCCGGCGCCGGAGGTGTCCAGATACTCCGCCGCTATCGGTGAGCGGAACGCGACAAGAATGATCTGGTGTCCATGTCCGTGAATGGCCTGCAGAAGCGGCACCAGTTCGCGATCGCCCGTCACAATAACGAATGTCCCCAACTCGCTCCGGTGATGAAGTGCGTCGAGCACCTCGACACACAGTTTCATCTCGAAAGCGGAGTCGTGCAGGTTGACGGGCACGAAGCGTGCTTCGAATCCATTAAGCGACAGGTCGCGCTGGATGTAGTACGCGTTCTCACTGAGCCCGGAGAAGTCGGCATACGCCGCTCCGAGAATACAGCGGATGTCGGATTCCTCTCCCAGGCGGGATTTCACGCCCTCCAGAAGGTCTATAATGTGGGCGGCCGGGTCTTCCGAAGCCGGAAGTCTCGATTTCAGATGGGAGAACAGATTTTCGTAATCAACGAATACGGCGGCGTCTGACCGGGATGACATGCGCTCCTGATGTATAGGCCCGCGTTGCGCCCATTCATAATATTTCGGCGCGCGACGGTACGGTGAAAAAGGTAGTGCGACCGGACAAAACGGCCACACTCATGCTGACTACTACGTTGCTTTGGTCAATTGGATTCGGCTCCGATTTCCATTATGGTAAGATTGTGGTTGGTGTAGATGCAGATGTCGGCGGCGATGTGCAGCGCATTCTCTACGATTTCCTTGGTAGAGAGCGTTTCGGTGTGTTCCATAAGGGCACGGGCGGCCGCCAGCGCATACGACCCTCCCGATCCGACGGCCGTAACGTTGTCATCCGGCTCGATGACATTGCCGTCTCCGCTGATCAGGAGCAACTTGTCAGGCGAAGCGACGATCATGAGCGCCTCGAGACGGCGCAGGTAGCGGTCGGTTCGCCAATCCTTTGCCAATTCCACGGCACTTCGGAGCAGGTTGCCGCCGTACTGCTGCAGCTTGGATTCGAATCGCTCGAACAGCGTGAATGCGTCCGCCGTCGATCCGGCAAATCCGGCAAGAATCTTGCCGTCGTAAAGCGCGCGCACCTTCTTGACGCTGTGTTTGACGATGGCCTCGCCCATGGTGGCCTGACCGTCGGCGCCCAATACAACGTGACCGTCCCGTAGTGCCGCCAGGACGGTTGTGGCACGTGTCTTCATGATATCTGCCGGCTCCTGATTATTGTTCGGGGTCTATCACGCACGCTTGCTGCGATGGTTTCATCGGCGGTAAGCGGCGAGCAAATTCACGATGACATCCTGGACGGCGTCGGTTTCGCGCGTCCGAACGGTAAAGCTGTTGCACATGATGCTGAATGCAAGCGGCGTCCCGGCAGCCGAGCTGACATATCCACTCAGTGTCGATACATTGCCCACATGGCCCGTTTTTGCACGGGCGGTTGCCTTGGCCAGACCATTATTCGAAAACCTTCGCTCCAGCGTGCCGTCGATGCCGGCAATGGGCAGTGAAGTGATATATGCCTGGGATACGGAAGCGTCCGGATGATGGTACATGTAGGAGAGTAGATCCACGGTCATCTCGGGTGTGATGAGATTGCGCCGCGAGAGTCCCGATCCGTCTACCAGTTGGAGTCGGCTTGTATCGACCGCCGCACGGGCAAATGTGTGGGTAGCCGCCCTTATGCCCGATTCGGCGCAGCCGATACCTGTCGAGTCCTTGACGGCACCGAGCGTTTTCAGCAGCTGTTCCGCCGGCAGGTTATTGCTGTCCTTGTTAGTCTGTCGCACGATTTCCAGAAGCGGCGGCGAACGATGGTCAAATAGCTTCCGATAGCCTTCTGCTTTATAATCCGGCCTGATTGACAAATCGTCTACGTCCACACGATCACCAAGCACGGCGATGCCGGATGCTATGAGCGTCTGATGAAGCACGGCTAGGAAATATCCTGTAGGATCGCTGGTCGCCAGGCAGTCGGAATCCGTTTTTCCCTCCGGATACCTTCCCGCCAGAATAAAATGATTGGAGGCGCGTTTTTTGCTAAAGGATGCCGAGCGTGAAGAATCGCCATGTACGGATACGGTCCTGTTCTCGAAGGTGACGTAGGGGGTCCGTATCGGTTGCCTGATGCGGGCAGGAGTTCCGGGAGCGGACCCCGATATCTCGAAAGGAACGCACCCTTCATTAAAGACGAGTGCTCCGATTTCGGCCGAATATCCAAAGGTCTCATCGTCCCAGTTCCACCCGAACCCGAGGTGCAGATCGTCGAACAAATCGTCGTCACCTACAAGGTCACCTCCAATTGATGTGACCCCCTTCAGGCGCAAGCTGTCTGCCCATGCACGGAAAACCGCCGTCCAGTCATCTTCAAAAAACCTCCCCCCGATCGTAGGGTCTCCCGATCCCCTTATGATCAGGTTGCCCTGCAGTCTTCCATTCGCTATGCCGCCGTCCGTCCACACGGATGTCGTATAGGCAAAATCGGGTCCGAGCCGGTCGAGGGCGGCTGCCGTGGTATACAACTTCGTGTTTGACGCCGGGATGAAACTCTTTCGGCCGTTCCGTTCATAGAGGATTTCGCCGGAGGAAAGATCCCGTACCACAATTCCCCAAAACGCATTTTCAAAAGCTTTGTCTTCAACGAGATGATCGACGGCTCTTTTCAGCTCCCGTCGGTTGTTTACCGTGTGCTGGGCGTCGGTGCGGACACCCGCCGAAAGGGAAGCGATTGACAGTGCGAACAGGAGTAGTCGGATTGCCATACAGGAATGCGGATAGATAGCGCGGGAGTTGCTCAAGGCTGCGTCTCTTGCTGGAGATCCGTCAGTTCCGGATCGGGAAGCCGGCGCAGCACGAAGGCGTAGTGTGCGGGGCCGATAAGTGCGGAGGGGGTCAGGTAGACCCGGAGTTCATCCCGTCCCGCCTGGGCCAACACCGTATCGACGGTTCCGACTGAGAGCCCCCGTGGAAATGACACACTATTGGCCGTGACAACCTGCTGACCCGGCTCCACGGGAACCGTCTTTACGATGTACTCGAGCAGGAGTTTGTGGCTGAAGCGCCCGCCTCCTTCCCATCTCACGATGCCGAATGCATTGTGCGGCAGAAGCTCGGCGGGGACGCGAAAATCAGTGTTGAAATAGGACTGCACAACGGCGTAGCGCTTCGATACGAAAATGACCTTGCCGAGAATTCCGTTCTGATCCACAACAGCCATTCCCGGAGCCACACTGTCACGTCGTCCTACGTCGAGTGTCAGCGTATTCTTTTGGCGTGTGATATCCTTGTCGATGACGCGTGCGGCGACGACATCGAATTCGGCCGTATCCCGCAGTTGCAGCAGGCTGCGAAGGCGTTCATTCTCCCTCCGGGCTTGGCGGAGAAGTGCCAGTTCGCCCGTCAGGGCCACGTTGGTCCGGCGCAATGCGTCGTTTTCGGCAAGCGCGCCGATATACCGTCCCATCCAGGCAAACCGCTCCTCGATTCCCGAGGTGAACTCGAGTGATGCAACCCGCAGTACGCGAAAAACGGCATCGTTTTGATAAACCATCACGGTTAGCGAGACCAGAATGAGTATCGCCAGAACGACAAAATCTCGTATGCGGCTCCAGATTTCTCGCATTGCGTGATGTCAATCGCCGGTGGTGCCGGCGTCGCGTATGCCGGTCGGTGGACTGAACCCCCTATCAATCGAGCAAAAGCTTGCGCGGGCATCCGGCTCCGGGAATCGGTCTTTTGCCGAACCGTAGCGGGAGGTCACGAGAGGACCTTCTCATACCGATCGATATCCTCGAGTATCTGGCCGGTTCCGCGAACGACCGCCGTTAGCGGATCTTCCGCGACGTAGACCGGCAACTCAACCCGGGAGCGGATCAACACGTCCAGACCCTTGAGCAGGGCGCCGCCCCCGGTAAGCATAATGCCGCGTTCGAGTACGTCCCCACCCAGTTCCGGCGGTGTTCGCTCCAGGGCGCGAATGATGGCGGAGATTACCTGACCGACGGAGTCCTTCAATGCATCGCGCACGTCCTCGGACGAAATGGTCCGGATTTTCGGGATGCCACTGACCAAGTCGCGGCCCTTCACGGACAGTTCGAGCTCCGGATCGAGTTCAACGGCACTGCCGATCTCCCGCTTGATGAGTTCGGCGGTACGCTGTCCGATCAGCAGGTTATGGTTTTTTCTGAAATACTGAACGACTGCGTGGTCCAGTTCGTCTCCCCCCACACGGATGCTCTCGTCTATCACGATGCCGTTGAGTGCGATCACCGCGATCTCCGTGGTCCCCCCACCGATATCGACAACCATATTGCCCACCGGTTCGGCAACGTTCAGTCCGATACCGATTGCCGCAGCCATGGGTTCTTCCACCAGATACACCCGTTTCGCGCCGGAGCGCTCGGCGGAGTCGCGGACTGCCCGTTTTTCCACCTCCGTAATCCCCGAGGGCACACAAATGACCATGCGGCGAATCGACGTATACCACGATGCCTGGGCACGGGAGATGAGTTGCCTGATCAACTGTTCGGCAATTTCGAAGTCCGCAATGACGCCGTCCTTCAGCGGCCGGATGGTCTCGATCTCCTGATGCGTTCGCTCGTGCATTTGAAGCGCCTCCTGACCCACGGCGACGACTTTGCTGCGGTTGTTGCGCTGCACGGCAACGATGCTGGGCTCGTTCAGTATGATTCCTTGCTCCTTGACCCAGATCAACGTATTCGCCGTTCCCAGGTCGATCGCAACATCAGTTGATAGATTAAAAAGGCCCATGTCTCATAGTTATGGAAGAGCAACGGGCGCCGGCGATGGGCCGGACTAGAGCGCTGTGCACACCCAGCGGCGGTCATTGCCGGACGAGGATGCGTCCCACGCTCCGTTCACCTCGATACCATCTCACGTTCTAACAGTTACCGGCCACGAATCGAGGCCGGGGTAAACACGCCAAGATAAAGCCAAAAGCCCTGTCTTCCACAGCGATCTGCGTACTAGTGACGAAAATGCCGTCTTCCCGTGAAGACCATGGCTACGTCGTGCTCGTTTGCCGCGGCAATGACCTCCTCGTCGCGTACGGAACCGCCCGGTTCGATCGCCGCAGTAGCACCGGCCCGGGCCGCTTCCACCAGCCCGTCGGCAAACGGAAAGAAAGCGTCTGAGGCGATGACACTGCCCTGTAACGACAATCCTGACTTGCCCGCTTTTGCGACGGCCAGTTCGGAGGAATCGATCCGGCTCATTTGCCCGGCACCGACTCCCACCGTGGCTCCACCGCGGGCATAGACGATCGCATTGCTTTT
>CAZIIP010000125.1:0-8901 GCA_964539455.1 uncultured Rhodothermales bacterium | reverse complement strand
ACCGATCCTGTGGCCTCGGCGAACGGGATGTCACCGGGTCTATCATAGGCTGGATTGGTGTCGAGGCTGAGGAGCAGATCGACTTCTCCCGCCTGCATCATTTCGGTGATTGTTGCAAGATCGGTTGCCGACGAAGGGTCATCCGTCTCGCCGGTTTCCAAATAGGTCACGGAGGCACCGACCGCGCCGAGCAATGCGTTCATTCTTGCACAGAGGGCATGTACGACGGGCGGTTGCGAGCTGCCCGCCAGCAGCAATGCGCTGTTGCCTGCCGAACGCAAGTCGTCCGCCAGCGCGCCGGTCCATGGATGGTCGGCAAACGGGGCCCCTGCTTCTCTTGCCTCGTCGACGCCGAGTGCGGCAGCGACGGCGCAGGCAAATGCGGAAATTTCCGATGGTTTCAGGCGCAAGCGATGGTCGGCCAGTCCGCCCGTCGTCGAGTACGTCGATTCGATTACGTACAGGCGGCTCATGGGATCATCGGTCGACATAACCCGACGGCCGGCTGCATAGGACGCGGTGTCTCCCGCGACATTCGGGTTGGCGCCTCCGAGAAAGGCCGCATCGAAAGACACGATTACGGAGGCTTGATCGAAGTGATGGTGCGGGCGCAATGGTCGACCATAGGCCATGGTCGTGCCCTCCACAGTGCCGGAAGACTGGGCCGCGTCCCAGGTCGCCCAGGTCACGTTCGCGAATCGCTGTTCGAGCAGACTGCGAATCCGGGCCCGCGTATCGGAAGATGACGGGCGCGCGATCACCCCGACATTCAGGGAAGAAGGCAGCGTGCGAACGAAATCGACGAAGTCTTCCCACCGCACAGGCGCCCCGTTCCGCAATACCATTTTGGAACGGTCGGGGTCATAAAGATTCAGAATGGATGCCTGGGCATAACCGCCGGTGCCCGTGGATGCCGAAGGGTGATCCGGATTCGGCTCGATTTTCACGGGACGTCCGTCCGTGCTCTCGACCAGCACCGGCTGGAGGACGCCCGAAAACGGATAGCCGGAGGCATAAAACAGCGACTTGCCCGGTATGATCTCTTCCGGCTTTCGCGTGTAGGGCAGGATTTTCTCGGCCGGACGCCTGCACGCCGACAGTCCGGCGAAGGCTGCCGACGCACCCATAATCTTGAGAAAATCCCGCCGGTTGGATGGTGTAGCCGGTGAAGCGGCGGACGGGGCGAATTCTCCCTGGTTGAGGGTGAGAAACGCATCATCCCGGTCCAGTTCAGACAGGCTCCGCCAGGCCTTCACCGAACCGTTCAGGTTCGCAGGCTCATCAGCTTCGATGACAGGTAATTCGAACAGCATATCGGAAAGCGAATCGATCGTCTCAGGGACGCGACAATGGTCTAATAGTGACAGGCGGAGCAGTTCTCCGGCGGATGGATGGATTCCAAGGCGATCCGTCTGAGGTTGATCTCGATGTAGTCCTCCGGTGGTTCATAGCCCATGGTTGTGACCTCGGACGGTGGACGGAGGTGCTCTTCCGGAGCCCGGTGACATTTCAGGCACCAACCCATCGAGAGCGGTTCCTTTTGTGCGACCACTTCCATCTGATCGACCCGGCCGTGGCAGCTCTCGCAGCCAATGCCTACCCTGACATGTGCACTGTGGTCGAATCGTGCATAATCAGGAAGATGATGCACCTTTACCCACGCGATCGGTAAGCCCGTCGCCCAGCTTTCACGGACAGGAAGCAGCTTCAGCGACTCGGTCTGAATCTGGCTGTGGCAGTTCATGCAGGTTTGGGTCGGGGGAATATTCGAATAATTGGCCACCTCCACATAGCTGTGACAATACCGGCAATCAATGCCCAGTTCGCCCGCATGAAAGGCGTGGCTGTACGGAACCGGCTGTTCAGGGGCATAGCCGACGTCGGTGTATTCCGGAGCGAAATAATACCAGACGAAGCCGATAAGGAAGACGCCGGCGGCGAGAGTGCCAATCAAGGTAATCAGTGGCAACCGGTTAGCCGTCTTCAGAAAGATCTGAGGCATATACCTGGGCTACGCAGAGTGGATGGGAAAGGAGGTCGTTGGGAGGCATTGCACACATGCAACACCTTCTTTCGAGCGGCAAAAAGATAAGAAATCAGACGAAAAGCGTTCGGGAAGTGTATAGTGAATTCTCCTCCCCGGCAGAAGAGCGGTTTCTTGCCCTGCCGCCGCCGATACGGGTGATGCGCGAGTACCTTGCCGTATCGACTTTCATCGCCGATTTCCGGTAAACGTGCATGGTGTCCCGATTGTCCTATCGTATCTTGAACCAGGTACGCTCCGTATAACCGACGAGATGGAAAGTCATCCCGTCAAACCACGGGCAACCGACATGGAGACCGTCTACCTCGTTTGTTTACTTGTGGGAGGATTCTTCGTCGCACTTTCCGCGATGGGTGGTGGCGACAGCGATGCCGACGCGGAGGCGGATTTTGATGTCGATTCCGATTTCGATATCGATGCGGATGTAGATGCGGACTTTGATATGGATGCCGATGCAGACATCGATGTCGATCATGATTTCGACCACGACATCAGTTCGGGGCCCGGTTTTGTCGATCTACTGAGCCTCCGAACCGTTTTCCTCTTTTCGGCCTTTTTCGGTCTGACAGGGACGCTCCTTCGCTTCGTGGGCACCGAAGAACCAATGCGCCTTTTTATTGCACTGGCGATGGGTATCGTGACCGGTTTTGGAGGCAACTACATCATCAAGCGTGTGGGATATCAGACCGTTTCGAGTGATATCGGTACGTCGGACATGATCGGCAAAACGGCCACGGTGACCATTCCCATCGCCGGCATGGACAAAGGAAAGGTCAGCCTGGTCGCAAAAACCAGCAAATTGCAGCTCATCGCCGAAGCATTCGACGAGGAATCGGCGTTTGAGCCGGGGGAGGAGGTTGTCGTCGTAAAGATGCAAGGCTCGGTCGCACGGGTGATCAAGCCAAACTGAGCACCAGGGGGCGCACCAAAATCACCAACCGCACGAGGGAATACTAATGGGACCCGAAGCTATTGTCATCGCATTTGTAACCATTGCCGCCATTCTGGCAATTCTTGGTATCGTTCGTGCCAACCTCAAGATTTGCCAGCCGAATGAAGTGCTCATTTTCAGTGGTCGCAAGCGCCGGTTGTCGGACGGCACGGTGGTCGGCTACCGTCAGATAAAAGGGGGGCGTGGATTCAGGATACCGCTTCTCGAGCAGGTAGATCGTGTCGACCTGACAACCATTCCGATTGACCTGAAAGTCGAGAATGCCTATTCGAAAGGAGGAATACCCCTCACGGTTCGTGGGATTGCAAACGTCAAGGTCGCATCCAGGGAGCCGGAGCTCAACAATGCCGTGGAGCGACTGCTCGGTAAGGCCCGTGGCGAAATTCAGCAGATCGCAAAGGAAACGCTGGAAGGAAACCTCAGGGGTGTCGTATCGCTCCTCACGCCTGAAGAGGTCAATGAAGACCGGCTCAAGTTTGCGCGTAACCTCATCGACGAGGCGGAAGTGGACATGTCATCCCTCGGTATTCAGCTGGACACGCTAAAAATCCAGAGCGTCGAAGACGATCGCGGGTACCTGGATGCCATCGGCCGCCAGCAGAGCGCCCAAATCATCGCTGCAGCCGAGGTTGTCGAGGCGAAAAAACGAGAGCAGGCACGGTTGGCGGAAGCGAGCGCAGACAAGTCGATTATCGAAGCGCAGACCGGTGTGCGGGTTCGAAAGGCCCAGCTCGACGCGCAGGCCGAGGCCGAGGAGGCCAAGGTGCAGGTAGCTGCAGACGTCGCCAGGGCAACGGCCGAACAGGAACTCGCCGAACAGGAAATTCTCCTCGCCGAAAAGCGCCAGCGTGCGGAAACGGTTGTCAAAGCGGAGGCCGAACGGGCGGCAAAGGAAGAACTGGCCAAAGGAAATGCGGCCCGTATTCTCGAAGACGGGAAGGCCGATGTCGATGTGTTGCGCCAGAAACTCGAACTCTGGAGGGATGCCGGATCGGAGGCCGAGAAATTGTTCCTCATTCAGATGCTGCCGGATATTATTCGTGAGGTGGTCGGCACGGTGAAAGATCTGAAGATCGATAAGGTAACGGTGGTCGACAGCGGGCAGGGTCAGGGTGGCGGGGTGCCTGCCGTGTTCAGCCAGATCGCAGGATCCACTCCCGCACTATTGGAAAGCCTTAAAGCTTCCACAGGAATCGATGTGGCCGGCATGCTGAGCAAGGCGGCATCCGAATCGGACGACGTTAAGAATAAAGACGAGAAGGCGAAAAAGGCGGATACTGTCTGACGGTATGCGTACCGCCGCTCCGCCCGGCGGAAAGTAACGGAAACGGCCCGTGGGAAAGTCGATCCACGGGCCGTTCAATGCCTGACGCAAACCTGCGGGCTATCGCGTAACGCCCTCGTCTTTCATGTCTTCAAGGTCGCCGAGGTCCACCGCATCGATGGCTTCCTCGCAGGTGTCCATAGTCATCCTGTCCCCATCGGCCGTGACGATAAACCGTTCTCCTACGTAGACACTCATCGAACAGTCGCCGAGCTCTTCTCCGCGTGGATGATTGAATTCCTGGTGGGCCGGGAAGCCCCGGTATTTCATGGTGCGTTCATAGCCGTCCAAACTTTCCCGGTCGATTTCCATCGCCAGCCAGCTGTAGCCCAGCCGGGCCATTGCCGTCATGGATCCGGGGTCGACGATCTTCAGATTCAATCTCCGGTCCCCTTCCTCGTAGGTCGCTTCCGCCTCCGATATGTTCACCAGGGGATTCCCGCCGCGCTGACCGTCATAGTCCACCTGTTCCATGCCGTCAATATCATCCGGTAACAGGTCGAGCAGGGCCCTGAAATCAACCGGTTCGACTTGCGCGCCATTGTTGAGCGCTTTTCCGAAATTCTCGAGCGCGTCTCCGAGGGCGGCCATCCCTTCGGCGCCGCCACGTGCCATATCCTGTCCGGCCTCCTCCATATCCTTAGCTGCCTCTTCCAGATTCCTGGCTGCCCGTTCCATCTCCTCCTCGGGGGCCGGTTCCTTATCTCCAAAGCCGAAGCAGCCTGCAAAAAACAGGGTCATGGCAAGTATGACGATCAGGCGCCACAATGAAGTATACATAACTCGTTTTGCGTGTTTGGCCCGAAAAGGGCATTCTGATGGTGATGTCGGCCGGGAGACATATACGGTAGAGGCCGATGTGTGATTTGAGATCTATACATTAACAAGATCGTCAGATGATTCAAAATCTATATACGGCTATCTTCGGTTATTCGACACGCGATGCGCCGAAACAACACTTTTTTGAAGCTTTGCTCGCTGCCGGCCGCGGGTCGCCATCGGACAACCGCTCACAGCCCGCGAACGTTTTATGAACAGCCTTCCGTTTTCCGGACCGTCGGCACGTATCGAAGCGGTACAGACGCCCATCATTCCGGTCGTGGGTGACTGGATCCGCCGCCGACCCGGTACCATCTCCCTGGGTCAAGGCGTGGTGCACTATCCTCCGCCCCGGGAGGTATATGAACGTCTGGCGTCCAGGTATGCAGATCCGGCCATGCACACGTATGGTCCGGTCGCCGGCATTCCAGCGCTGCGCCGACGTATTCGCGACAAACTGGCCGCTGAAAACGGCATCCAACTCATCCACGGCGAGACTGATGTGATTGTTACCGCCGGCGGCAATATGGCTTTTCTGAACGCCGTGCTTGCCGTGACGGATCCGGGCGACGAGATCGTGTTGCTGGCGCCCTACTATTTTAATCACGAGATGGCCGTCGGCATCGCGGGATGTTCGGCCAATGTCGTCGCAACGGATCGATCGTATCAACCGGTAGTCGCCTCCATCGCAGATGCGATTTCGAATCGAACGCGTGCCGTCGTTACAATTTCCCCCAACAATCCTTCAGGCGCGACCTATTCGTCCGATTGTCTCCGTGAGATCAACGTGCTTTGTGCGGACCGCGGCATCTTTCATATCCACGACGAGGCATACGAGTACTTCACCTACGAAGGGGAGACGCACGTTTCTCCGGGTGCTTTTTCCGGTTCCCGCCGGCACACCATTTCGCTCTTTTCACTCAGCAAGGCGTACGGGTTCGCCTCCTGGCGTATCGGCTACATGGTCGTTCCGTCCTTTCTGGTCGAGGCCGTCCGGAAGATTCAGGACACCAATTTGATATGTCCTCCGGTCGTCTCCCAGGAGGCGGCTGTGGCCGCACTCGATGCCGGCAGGGCCTATTGCGCGCCGTTCGTACGACAGTTGGCGACCGTGCGCAAAGGGGTGATCGAAGCGCTCGAGACGCTCGGCGACCGGATTGAAGTGCCCCGGCCGAAAGGAGCATTTTATGTACTGATTCGCGTGAATACCTCGATGCCGGATCTCGAATTGGTCCAAATGCTGATTGAACGACATGGCGTGGCAGTTATACCCGGCTCTGCCTTCGGTCTGCACCGGAATTGCTACCTGCGTGTTGCATACGGCGCATTGGAGCGTGCTACCGTCGAGACGGCACTCGAACGGCTGGTAACGGGATTACGCACACTTGACGACTGAGAGCAATGAACATCTTGCTGCTGCAAACTGAAATCGTCTGGGAACAGAAGAAGGCGAATTTCGATCGCGTATCCGAACTGCTTGCCACGCAGCACATCCGGCACGGATCGCTCGTGGTTCTGCCCGAGATGTTTGCCACCGGATTCTCTATGAATGCGGCATCCATTGCGGAGGACGAAGATGGAGAGACGCATGCCTTTCTGGCCGATCTGTCCGCCACGTACAGGTCTTTTGTAATCGGTGGATATGTCTTTGCAGGGAGCGACGAGACGTATTTCAACCGTGCTGCATGTTTTGCGCCGGACGGACAGACGCTCTGCGTCTATCACAAGATGCACCCCTTCAGCTTCTCCGGCGAACACCGGCACTATGCTCGGGGTCACGAGGTGGCCTCATTTGAGGCCGGCGATTTTCGCATGGCTCCGTTTGTTTGTTATGACCTCCGGTTTCCCGAGGTATACCGCGCAGCTACATTGAACGGAGCGACTCTCCTGGTGACTATTGCGAACTGGCCGGCGCAGCGGAGCGCGCACTGGACGGCCCTGTTGCGCGCAAGAGCCATCGAAAACCAGGCCTACGTGGTGGGCGTGAATCGGGCCGGCAATGATCCGGGCAACGCTTATCTCGGCAAAAGTGCCGTGTTCGATCCGAAAGGGGTGTGTATCGCTGAAGCGGGGGAGGAAGAGGAGATCGTACCGATCACGATACGGGCACGGGATGTCGGAATCTACCGTCGCGCCTTTCCGGCGCTACAGGATGCGGATGAGCGGTTTCAGGCGTGGGGCCGAACGGTGAGCCGCGTAGGGCAGTCATAATCGCCTGCCGGCGCGGCCGAATCGCGTAAAGCGGACGCTTCCGGCTCCCCACCGCCGGTCCGATCCCCGCCGCATGCTCCTTTCAGACGCCTCGATTGACGACAATCAAGGCGACAAGTGTCGCCAGCGTCAACACCCAGACCATTACCGCAACGCGCGTTGCCTTTCTCGCCTTCTCAGACTCCAGCCAGGTTCGCGGTTGTACCTTTTGAGCAACAAACGTAGCGACGGCCGCCAGGTTGATACAGGCGATGTTGGCGAGTACGAGTAGAAAAGCCTGCAAACCGAAGGCAGGATATCCGGCACCCAGGTACAGACCCGTTACCACCAGTGGAGGCAACAGGGCAACCGCAACCATGACGCCCACGACGACCGTAGGAACCCCTGTCGTGAAGGCGAGAGAACCCGCAGCACCGGCGGCAAGCGCAAGTGCCAGGTCTGCCAGATCGATTTTGGCACGCGACAACAGCTCGGGACTTTGTGGATCTACGGTGAGCGCAAAGCCGAGGGCAACGGACAGACCGAGAGCGACAGCCACACCTGCCGCGGAAGTCTTCAGCGACCTGCCGGCCAGATCGAAGTCCCCAAGAGTCGCCGCAAGGGACAAGGCGACGTTCGGTCCCAGGAGGGGGGCGATTACCATTGCGCCGATTACAATGGCCACGTCTCCGCGCAATAGCCCGACGGCGGCCACGATCGTTGAGAGCGCGACGGTGGCTACATAGACCCACGTAAGCTTCGCGCCACTCGCAACGTCGTTGTAAAGCTCTTCTCTACTGATGCGGTTGGTTTTCCGCAAAGGAATATCCGGCTCTTCCTCCTGGGCCTGGGCATCGTCGCGCGGAACCACCGGTACGGTCGCCTCAACCGGCAGCGAAATGATGCGGTAGACGTCCCGTCGCCCGAAGTAGCGGGACAAGGCATCGGATAGCTGTTCGGCATGATTGGCATCGAGCAGCACGCGCACCATTGCCCGCTCGTCGTGAAGGTGCATGGTGTGTTGCTCGAGAATCGGGAGCTCGGCAACCAGCTCGCCGACGTGGTCGGCTTCCTCCTCGGGCAAACTGACTTCGATGAGACGAAGCGGCATTACGGAACGGGTCAACACGAAGGTCGTACGGAAAACGGTCTGCAGCCGCAAAGGTAAGAAGACATCGGCGAGAATCGATAGTCCTCCCCATCGGTCCGGGAAGCTGTAACAATTTCTTTCCCCCGGACACCCACGATCGAATCATTTGTTTAAAGCGAACGTACATTACGACCAATGAGCATGGCAGCAGAATTATTCCATATTACAGATAACGTAGTCGCGCGTACCCGTGCAGCGGCATGTTGTTGTGCATGTTGTTGCGCAGCCGCGCATACCGCATTCTCGGGAGGATTCTGACGATCTGATTCACTAGAGAGTATCGAACAGTCAAGCCCCTCCCGATCCGTCGGCGAGGGGCTTTTCTCATATATATCAAAAATAACCATGACCAGCACGACCATAGAAGCCGAACCTGGCAGGCGGGACATACGCTGGAGGCATGCTCCGCAGGTGGTCCGATC
>CAZIIP010000124.1:0-8922 GCA_964539455.1 uncultured Rhodothermales bacterium | reverse complement strand
GTAAAGGCGGCACATCGATACCGGCTTTCGGCAGCGTCCCTGCGAGTTCCTGCTTCCAGTGCGCCACATCGCCGGCCGGTCCATAGCAATACACCATTCTGAGCGGTGTATCACCCACGTTTGTAAGCTGGTGGAAGGCCCCTGACGGGATGTGAACGGCCTGCCCGCCACCGACTTCGCGGCGCTCGTCATCAATGCACATTTCCCCGGTTCCTTCGAGCACGAAGTAGACCTCTTCCTGCTCATGGTTGTGCCAGGGTACCTGTCCGCCGTTCGGATCGAGTTCGACCATGCCCATGCAGAAATGCCCGCACTGAACGGGAGCCGGGCCGCCCACGAGGTTTTTCGTGAGACGCCGGGCGGGATACCTGCGGCCTTCGGTTTGCGAAAGATCGGTAATCGTCATGCGTTCGCCGGTTCGAGATCCGTGAATCAGACAGCGCCAAAAAACGTGAGGTAGGGATCTCCACTGCTGATTCGCTGCAAATACAGCATCGCTTCGCGGAGATGATAATCGCCCCACATACATGATTCGCCTGCCGCCACCCCGGCACCCTCCGGAACGTGGTCCCACCGGTTGGGCCAGTGATATACCGCGTGCAGCAACAGACCCTGGTGTCGCACGTCGTCGCTGAGATAGGGGGCCTCCAGCAGCGTGTTCATTATCTTGATCCCCGCATGCCGGTAGCGAAGTCCGGACCCCGAACTACGGTTGTTCAGCCATCGACCAAGACGCAGAAGACCCTGTGCAGAAATGGCTGCAGCCGAGCTGTCGACGGGCTCGACGCCGTTGTATGGATCCGCCGCACGGTTCCTGTAATCCCCCAGGTCGCGCAAGCCGGGTGCCGCCGTGTCCCAGTACGGGACGCCGCAGGCGGGCGTCTCGTCGATGAAGTGATCGGAAGCGGCGATCGCGGCTTCCGCCATCATGGTTTCGATCGCCCCCCGGCCACCGAACGCCTCCAGTTCCTCGTCGGGCAGAATGTCGAGATACTCGAGCTGCTCTGCGAAGCCGGAAATAATCCAGGCCTGTCCCCTGGTCCATGTCGAGAACGGCGAATACCCTTGCTGTGTGCTCGGGCACCGGTACCGGCCGGTTTCGATGTTGAAAATGCTTTCGTGCACAACCCGTCCCCGCACGTCGTAACCGTCTCTCCCCTCGCCGTAATAGACGTTGTACTTCGCGGTTGCCGCGGCGTGGAGAACCAGTCGCTCGATCAGCGAAACGGCTTCCTTGTTTTCAATCTTGAGGACCTGTCCCAGGCTGTGGGCGACTGCGAGCGCCCGGAGGGAGCGGATGGTATCCGGAAAGAGAGAGTGAGGACCGTTGAAAGAGTAGATAAAGCCGCCGCCGTCGATGGCCGTCCAGCGTCGCGCCTGAACGGCACCCGACACTTTGAGTGCGAGTTCGTAAAACGCCCGTTCCCACTCGTTTTCCGCAACCCGGCCTTCCAGCATCAACCGCCTGAGGTTGCCGAAGGTGCTCACATTCTGAAAACCGTGATCGTGCACGCCGAAATGGGTGAGGTGAACCGGCATAGTGGACGCCGTCGCCTTGCGGCCCATCTCCAGGAAAGCCGAATCGTCCGTCGCGTCGAACTGCAGAATAGCCGAACCCACCTGAAAACCCTGGGTCCACTCCGTCCATCCCCGCGTGGTATATCGACCGGAGACGGTATAGACCGGTGCTCCCTCCGCCGGATCGAACGTGCGTTCTATCAGGGTGATCTTTTCGGCGGAACGTTCCCAGGCCCGTTCAATTTTGGGCACCAGATCGACTGCCTGGATCCCATGATTCAATTCAATCATCGGCAATCCGGGTCATAGACTCTGAGGCGGCACATACGCAGCCGTCGCACGTGCATTGGCCATACTCTCGCGGTATCCGGACCGCCGGAACACCCGAATCGGATCCAGCGAAGCTCCGGACCGCAGCCGGGCCTCCGCCACCAGCGGTCTCACGTCGGTTTCGTACGCATCCTTCAACGTCTGCTCGGCCATCAAGGCGTCGTTTTCCTCCTGACAGGCGTCGAGCGCCGCCCGGTCTACTACCAGCGCCCGGGCATAGGCCGATTGAAGCGTCATCACGGTTTGAATCAACGCCTCGATCGGATCCTTTAGATTGTGGCTCTGATCGATCATGTAGGCCGGATTAAAGCCCTCAACGCCGCTATTTTCAGCATCGACCAGTTCGTTGAATACAAGAAACAGTTGGTACGGCCGAATCGACCCGGTCGTCAGGTCGTCATCACCGTACATGCTGTCGTTGAAATGAAAACCGCCGAGCTTTCCGGCACTGATCAGCCGGGCGACAACGAGCTCTACGTTCGTGTTCGGAAGGTGATGCCCGAGATCAACCAGACAGGACGCCTGCGGGCCGAGTTGAGACGCCAGCAGGTAAGATGATCCCCAGTCCTGCACGACCGTCGCATAGAAAGCCGGCTCAAAGGGTTTGTGCTCCGTGAACAATCTCCAATCCGGCGGCAACGTATCGTAAATCTCCTGCAAGGCGTCGAGGGTCCGCTCGAAAGACTTCCTCAGGTGCATCTGGCCCGGGAAATTGCTGCCGTCGGCGAGCCAGATCGTGATAGCGTCCGAACCCAGGGCCTTCCCGACTTCGATAACGTGAATATTATGATCGACGGCCTGCTTGCGAACGGCTGCGTCGGTATGGCACAGGGAGCCGTATTTGTAACTCAGCGGCTGGTTCGCCTGGTCCTGGAAAGTGTTCGAATTCACGGCGTCGAAAGCCAGTCCGAGAGAAGCCGCATGGTCTCTAAGGGCACCCGGATCGTCCGGCTCGTCCCACGGTATGTGAAGCGAAACGCGCGGTGCGGCACCGGTCAGCCGGTGGACCGCCGCGATATCGTCCATCTTCTCGAAAACGTCTCTCGGTTCACCGGGGCCCGGATATCGTCCGAAACGCGTGCCTCCGGCACCGAGCGCCCAGGAAGGAATGGCCACATTGAAATCGGCGATCCGTGAAATGAGCCGTTCCGCGTCCCGGCCTTTCCTCTCCAATATTTTGCATGCCGGTTCATATTCCTGCTTGTGCGCATCGAGCGACCGGGCATTCTCTTGATCTACGTGCAGTTCGGCTTCCATGGTATCGTTTGTTATTCGGTTCACGGCAAGGTGTAATCTAAGAAGGCAGGTGGAGAGGTGCCCAGCGCCTGCCCTGTTCGAACACGCATTTCCGGTCCTGTGTTTGAACGACCACCGGCGTTGACTATGTTTATTTCTCATTATTCTTTCATGAAAATGCACATTTCGGCTATCCGAGAGAACGATAATTGTTCATCTTCCCGATTTGATTGAACCGCCGAACCGGTCTTGAAGACGATTTGCCCATGCGTTCCGAATCCTCACCCGCCTACCTTGCATTTGACCTCGGCGCCTCTAGCGGGCGTGCAGTGCTGGGAATGGTCCGGGAAGGCCGGCTCCGCATGGAAACCGTTCACCGCTTTCGGACACCGATTCTCGATACCGAGAAGGGCCTGTTCTGGGATCTGGAAAAGTTATGGAGAGAATTGCAGACGGGATTGCACTCGGCGCTGAACGCCTCCGATAACCTCAGTAGCCTCTCGGTCGATTCATGGGGCGTGGACTACGTTCCGCTCGATCCCCGGGGAGAACCGTTGCGCTCCGCCTACTGCTACCGGGATACCCGAACGGCGGGAATGATGGAGAAGGCATTCGAGCGCGTATCTCCTTCAGAAATCTACCGGTCGACCGGCATCCAGTTTATGCCCATCAACACGCTCTATCAGGTGCTGGCCGACCGGCAGAGCGCGCCGGAGCTCATCGGGCGAACCGCCAACCGGCTGCCGATCGGTGACTACTTCAACCACCGTTTCGGGGGACGACCGGTCGCGGAGGTTTCGCTTGCGAGTACGACGCAGCTCTTACAGGTCGGCACCCGCAGATGGGCGTTCGACCTGATGCAGAAACTCGGGCTGCCGGCAGACGGCTGGCCGAAGATTGTCGCCTCCGGAACGGCGATCGGCGCGGCAGCGGCGCACCAGGCGACTACCGTCGTTTCAACCTGTTCGCATGACACCGGATGTGCCGTGGCCGCAACGCCGGCCCGGGAAAACGGATGGGCCTACATTTCCTGTGGAACCTGGTCGCTGCTCGGCATCGAACGAGATGCTCCGCTCGTAAGCGATACGGCACGAACGGCAGGATTTACCAACGAGGCGGGTTTGGACGGCACGATACGTTTTCTTAAAAACCTGACCGGGTTGTGGGCATTACAGGAATGTGTGCGGGAATGGGAATTGTCCGGACCCGGCATTTACGATGAATTGACGGAAGCCGCCGAATCTGAACCGCCCCCGGCAAGAGTAATCGATCTCGAAGAAGACCGGTTTCTCGCACGCGGCGGGATGGTTGAACGGATCGAAGCCTTTTGCAATGAGCATGGAATGAAGATTCCCGAGACCCGTGGGGCCATGACGCGCTTGATTATCGAAAGCATCGCCGACAGTTACCGCAGGGCCGTCATCTCACTCGAGGAGGTGATTGGTACGTCGATCGAGGTCATACACATGGTGGGCGGCGGTTCTCAAAACAGCCTCTTGTGCCGGCTGACGGCGGATCGGTGCGGCAAGCGCGTCGTCGCCGGACCAATCGAGGCCACTGCCATCGGCAACCTGCTGATTCAGGCCCGCACGATGGGCGATTTGCGCGAGGGCCAATCGATTCGGGATGTGGTCCTCTCGTCTTTCCCGCTTAAATCGTACGTACCTTAAAACACCCACCACCGAACAATACGTCAACACGATCAGGAATATTGTCATGGATTATACCTATGTAAAGGACCTTTGGGATGATGCCGTTGCGAATCAGCTGGATCCGGTGGATCGTCTTGTGTACCGATCCAACCTTCTCGGAGCCGATTGGCGCATTGTCAACACCGGCGGGGGAAACACTTCGTCGAAGCTCAGGGAAAAGGATCCGATTACCGGAGAGGAAGTCGAGGTCCTCTGGGTGAAGGGATCGGGCGGCGACCTGCGCACCGCACGTCGCGTCAATTTTTCGTCCCTCTACCAGAGCCGGTTGCTGGCGCTCCAGGAAGTGTATGCAAGGATGCCGGACCGCGGGCCCAAAACGCCCGCGGAGGACGAGATGGTCGCCATGTACGCCCATTGCACTTTCAATCTGAATCCGCGTGCGCCCTCCATCGACACGCCGCTTCACAGCTTTATCCCGTACAAATACGTCGATCATACCCACCCCGTATCCTGTATCGCGGTTGCCACCGCCAAAGACGGGAAGGCACTTACGGAAGAGATCTACGGTGACGAAGTAGAGTGGGTGGACTGGCAGCGGCCGGGTTTCGAGCTGGGTCTGACGATGCAGGAGGTCTGCCGGCGCAATCCCCGCGCCCGCGGTATCATGCTGGGGGGACATGGATTGATCAACTGGGCGGACGATGACAAGGAGTGTTATCACCTCTCGCTGGAACTGATCGACAAGGCCGCCGCCTTCATCGCAAATGCCGATAAAGGCAAGCACACCTTCGGCGGCGCGCGGTATGAATCGCTTCCACCATCGGAACGAAGCGACGTGCTTACGAAGCTGCTGCCGTGGCTTCGCGGCCGCGTGAGCCGTCAAAAGCGCTTTATCGGTACGGTCGATTTCGACGAAAGTGTGCTCAAATATGCGAATTCGCACGACGCGAAACGGCTCTCGGAATTGGGCACCTCCTGCCCCGATCACTTCCTTCGTACCAAGATCAAGCCGCTTTATGTGGAATGGGATCCAAAAAAGAAGGACCTGGAGGACCTGAAGGAAAAGCTCGATGACGGTCTGCAGCGTTATCGCGCAGACTACACTGCATACTACGAGGAATGTCGGCACCCCGATTCGCCGGCGATGCGCGTCTCCTATCCTTCCGTCGTCCTCATCCCCGGAATCGGGATGGTCGCTTTCGGCAAAACCAAAAGCGAGTCGCGTGTGACGGCCGAATTTTACAAGGCGGCCATCGGCGTGATGGAAGGCGCAGAGGCCGTATCGGAATACACGGCGCTTCCGCGCCAGGAAGCCTTCGACATCGAGTACTGGCAACTCGAAGAAGCGAAGTTGCGACGAATGCCCCCGGAGAGCGAACTCTCGCGCCGCATTGTGGCCGTGTTCGGCGCCGGAAGCGGCATCGGACGCGTAGTGACCGGACGCCTGGTCGATCAAGGTGCGACGGTCGCGGCGGTCGATCTCGATCGTGAATCCGCGGAATCAACGGCACAGGTCGTTCTCGGCAAGCGCGGAATGGGAATCGGCGTCGCCGGATCCGGAATCAGCAGCAGTGGTGACGTAGTGGGACTTTGCGGCGACATTACCGACCGATCGTCCATCAGAAGCGTTTTGGAAGATGTCGTGACGGCGTATGGCGGGCTGGACCACGTGGTCATCACCGCGGGGATCTATGTACCGCCTGACGAGAACGGCCGGATATCGGACGAGAATTTCTCCAAAAGCTTTTCTGTGAATACCATTGGACCGTACCTCGTCGCAGACGAAGCGGCAGCCATCTGGGAAGCCCAGGACCTGCCGGGGAGTATGGTCATCACCACCAGCGTAAACGGCGTGGTCGCAAAACGCGGCAGCCTCGCCTACGACGCCAGCAAAGCGGCAACCAACCATCTCGTGCGGGAGCTCGCCATCGAGTTGGCGCCTCATATCCGTGTCAACGGCGTCGCGCCCGCCACCGTCGTTCAGGGGAGTTCCATGTTCCCGAGAGACCGTGTCATCGCGTCATTGGCTAAATACGGCTTGCCGTACGAAGAGGAGGAAAGCACAGAGAAGCTCAGGACCAAACTCGCCGCATTTTATGCGGACCGTACGCTTACAAAACTCCCGATCCTTCCCGAAGACCAGGCGGAAGCCATCTTCCTGCTCGTGAGCGATCGGCTCTCGAAAACGACGGGCCAGATTCTATCCGTAGACGGCGGCCTCTCAGACGCATTCCTGCGATAACCCGAATCGCGTGGCAAAGAAGAAAACGGACAGACCTGCAGCGGAGAAGGCTCGTTCGCCGGATGCACCGGCGGACCGCTATCCACTATGGTCGGATGTCCCGCCGAAGCAACGTGAACTGAACGCGGCGCTGCTGCGGCGCGCCTCGGGAAAGGCGGCCGAAATGCTCCAGCGCCTGGTCGTAGATCGTGAAGTAGACGCATACCTAAGCTATGCCAACGTCGTGGCGGTACGGCGACTGGGCTTCAACGATCATGGTCCGATACACGCCAGAATCACCACCTACAATGCACTGAAGCTCATCGACCTGCTCGAAGAACGGGGCGTGTCCACGTCGCTCGTCGACGAGGAAGTGGGCGCCCTTGACGACAGCCGTGTGGCCGTCGCGCTGGGTTGCTTTCTGCACGACATCGGGATGGGCGTTGCCCGGGAAAACCACGAGTGGCACTCCATCACACTCGCCGACGATATCATCTCGCGCTATCTCGCAGCACTGTATCCACCCGGAGATCCGTTGCGACTCGCTCTGCGGCCGCTGATTCATGAGATCATCGTCGGACACATGGGCCATTCACGGATTCATTCCATCGAAGCCGGCATTGTGCTTGTGGCGGACGGAACCGACATGAGTCGTGGCAGGTCCAGGATCCCGACCCTGCTCGATCGGGATCCTGCCGTAGGAGATATACACCGGCACTCGGCCCGCGCCATTCAACGCGTCGAGATCACGGAAGGAGATGCAAAACCGATCAGGATTTCGGTAAAAATGGAAAACGTGACCGGGCTTTTCCAGGTCGAGGAGATCCTCATGAGCAAAATCAAGGCATCACCGGTCATGCCGTACATCGAGCTTTGCGCCGTAGTGGGAGAAGAAAAGCCCCGTTTCTACCTCAAGTAATGCTGCATCGTCCTTGCCTGCAGGCCTCACAGGCACGACCGAAATCACGGCGCTTGCCCACCGTATCTCGGATTCTTGACAACGGCCAACGTCATTCGGCTCACGCAAACGAGGTCGCCGCCTTCGTCTACGATCCTCGTCTCCCATACCTGTGTCGTGGCGCCAAGGTGCAGGGGCCGCGCAGTGCCCGTGACATACCCTGAGCGCACCGGACGAACATGATTTGCGTTAATCTCCACGCCGACAACGGCCGCCGATTCGTCCGCAAGCGTGAGATACCCGGCCACGCTGCCCAACGTCTCGGCGAGCGCCACCGAAGCCCCTCCGTGCAAATAGCCGAACGGCTGGCGCGTGCGATGGTCCACCGGCATTGTAGCCGATAGATAGTCCGCTCCGACCTCGGTGACGCTGATGCCCAAACCCTCCGAGAGCGAATCGGCCATCTGTGCGTTGATGTCTTCCGGTGTGACCTGCTTCCGCCACAGGTCTTTCCGGTTGTTGCGGGACGGCATATCGATAGGTGCTTTTGAGCGATTGGTATGAAAGGGCTTGCATCCGCTGTCCGAAGCGTTGATAGCATGCAGCAGCGCAGGTGTTGTCAGGAAGCGTTCATGATACAAACGTTCCGGCTTCGCCGTCCATCTGCGAAGAAAAACGAACAACGAAGCCCCTACTCGTCTGCCTCGGCTTCTTTTTTCTTTCGCCAGTATCGCGCCAGACCATGGAGCGTTGCTTCCACCTGCCCGTACGGGTGGTACGGCTCGGCGCCCAGGTTGACCACCTCATCAGGCATGGTCTCGCGAACGAATGCGTCGAATGCATTCAAGCTTCCTGCATCGCCGGTCGAATCGGGATTCTTTTTCACCCACGCCGACCAGGATGCAAGTTCTGGTTCCAGAGCGTCGAGGTGTTGTTCCACATCGTCGTAGGCGCCGAAGTGGGTAGGCACCAGCCGTTCCGGTCGCCAGCTTCGCACCGTTCGAATACTCGCGTCCCAAGCCTCAACGTCAATGTCAGGCGGCGGTGCGACAGGCATCACGTACGAG
>CAZIIP010000123.1:0-9000 GCA_964539455.1 uncultured Rhodothermales bacterium | reverse complement strand
GAACAAGCTTAACCACACGCGCAACCTGTTCGTCGAGCGACATGCCGCTCGTGTCGAGCCGTATGGCATCCGGCGCCATTTTCAGCGGCGAATGCGTTCTCGTCTGATCCAGTTTATCTCTGCCGACAATCGCCTCCCTGACGTCAGCCAGGGTTGTCGATATTCCCTTTTCCGCAAGTTCGGCAAACCGGCGTGCCGCCCGCGTATCCACATCCGCCGTCATGAATATTTTGACGTCGGCATCCGGAAATACCACCGTCCCAATGTCGCGCCCGTCGACCACTGCGCCCTTGCCGGCACGCACTTGCTCACCTGCAATCCGACGCTGCTCTTCTACCAGTTTCTCCCGCACTATTGAAATTGCGCCGACCGTACTCGAGACAGACGTCACTTCTTCCGACCGGATCGCATCGGTGACATCCTTGTCATTCATGTGCAGCCGATTGCCCGCCGGATCGAAGAATACGTCTATTTGTGTATTGCGCAACAGGCTTCGTAGCGCCGCGCCGTCGGCCGTATCCGTCTCGGACCTGATCACCGCCAATGCAACCGCCCGGTACATAGCACCTGTATCCAGGTAAGTGTATCCAAGCTGCTTTGCCAATAATTTGGCCGTCGTACTCTTACCCGAACTTGCCGGTCCGTCAATTGCTACGATCACGCGTTGGCGTATTTTTAGTGCAGAATGGAAAGATACGTCATATTCATTGTTACAGCAATTTATTATTCTGTTCCAACGCGTCGTTCAAGGATTTGAATGCTTCCGGGATATTTAATGGGTCCTACGGGAGTGTTGACAGTAGGTGTAGCCTCCAGCCTTAGTTCCTTCGGCTGCCCGCCGAATCCTGCAATGTTGCGTGCGAGATCGAACATATCCGCCATGTTTTTATCGAAAAACCGAAACAGTTCGATTTCGACGGCGATCGGAATATCGACGGACTGTCCCGGCGGCATGACGATCTCTTCGTTCAGGGATCCGCTTACCGTTTGCCGATCTTCAATGAACAGGGTCCATTCCAGCCCGATAAGTCTGGCGTCAACGTCGTTGTCTGCGGGATTTTCGGCGCCCAGATGCAACCGGAATGACATAGGCAGTTCCTTGTTTCTAACGGCGGATGTAAGGCGAAGGAGCGAACGTGGGTCTATGTCATGGACAGACGTTACTTCAGTCAAGTCGAAACCCGCCAGTGCGGCATTGCCTACGTGGTCGATATGGAAATGTACTTCGCGGAGCGCGGCGATTTCCTGCAGGGATACGCAGCCTGACAGCAGAATCATGAATAGCCCTGCGGTTGTAGTTTTTACATACATGCTTTAGATCATTTTCTCACCATTTACCGGTGAGTTGAAACGTTGTGAACATGATTTCAAAGCTGGCCTACGAGCAAATTAACCGTCGCAATCGCGCCGCTCGCCCGGATGCACGTCATCCCCTCTCTATTATGCTTGAGGACGTTCGATCCGCGTACAACGTAGGCGCCGTTTTCCGCACGGCAGATGCAGCCTATCTAGAACGGGTTTATTGCACGGGCATCACCCCTCCGCCAACGCACCGAAGCGTCGCAAAAACAGCCCTCGGGGCGCAGGACAGTGTTCCGTGGCGGCGGGTATCCAGAGCTTCCGGTGCAGTATCAATGCTGAAATCATCCGGTCATACGGTCGTGGCGCTTGAACAGACCAATCGTCCGACGGCCTGGGAGAAGATTGCCGACAATCATTTTCCGATGTGTCTCGTGGTAGGCAATGAGGTTAATGGTGTCTCCGAGGATCTCTTGCAGATGTGCGACCTCGCACTCGAAATACCTCAATTTGGTGCAAAGCAGTCTCTCAACGTTGCGGTAGCGGCGGGCATTGCCGTCTTCAAGCTGCTCGACCGCTATCGTGAGGTTTCGGATCGCTAGAATACCCAACTAGGCACTCTCAACCGCTTTCCTGTTTTCCACGCTTGCCTTGTGTATTCGAGAGAGGGCCTCTTCCCTACCCAGAAAAACAAGCATGTCCGCCACGTCCGGTCCTGTCAATCCACCCGTGACGGCAATTCGCAAGGGCATCATCACGGCGCCCATCTTGACGTCCAGTTCCTTTGCAACCGATTTGATTCCCTGCAAAATCGCTGCTTTTTCCCATTCCAGGGCGTCATCCCGGAATCTTTCTCCCAGCACCTCCAGTCGATCGGATGCTTCGGGCGTCCAGCGTTTCGCAACAATCTCCCTATCCATCACCGGGTCATTCAACAGGTAAGAAGCGGCTTCCGGGATTTCATTCATACGGGAGACGCGCTCGGCATACAAGTCGGCCAGCGCGACTGCCCGCTCCTTTCCGATGGACAAACCGGCATCGGCAACTATCTGCATCAAGCGTACGCCATTCTCTTCAGCCGATCTTTCCCGAACGATCCCGGCATTGAACCAGAGTAATTTGTCGAGACTGAATTGCACACCGGCCGATCCAACGCGCTCGAGCGAAAAGGACGTTATTAGTTCTTCAAGCTTAAATCGCTCGCGTTCATCCCCGGGATTCCAACCGAGCAGCGCAAGATAGTTTATGAGGGCTTCCGGCTCGTATCCTTCTTCGATGTACTGCCGAACAGATACCGGTATCCCGAGGTGCTCCGCATTTCGTTTCGACAGTTTGCCGCCTTTTGGACTGAGGATCAACGGCAGGTGGGCCATTTTTGGCGGCTCCCAGCCAAGTGCCCGATAAATCAGTATGTGTTTGGGCGTCGATGGCAACCATTCTTCGCCGCGAATCACGTGGGTAATGGCCATTCGGTGGTCATCCACTACGTTCGCCAGATGATAGGTCGGCATCCCGTCTGATTTCCGGAGTACCTGATCATCGAGTTCGCTGCTCGAAATGCTTACTTCTCCGCGGATGACATCGTGAAAGACTATCCGTTCTCCAGGCTCAACCTTCAACCGAACGACGTACGGTTCGCCTGCGGACAGGAGCGCCCTCGTTTTTTCTTTGCCAAGGGTTAAGCTATTGCGCATCCGAAGTCGGCTTTCCGCATCATATGCCCGTTTTGTCCCTTCCGCACGCGATCGTTGTTCTTTCAGCGTATTGATTTCCGATTCGGTATCGAATGCGTAGTACGCCTTTCCCGACGCCAACAACGCGTCTATGTGCGCATCATAGAGCGACTTCCTATCCGACTGAAAATAGGGTTCCGATGGTCCACCGATGCCGGGGCCTTCATCATACCTTATCCCCGCCCATGCCAATCCCCGCTGAATATCCTCCAGGGCATCCGGGACAAAGCGCGAACGGTCGGTGTCCTCAATGCGCAACACAAACACGCCTTTATGACGTTGTGCAAATAGGAAATTAAAGAGGGCGGTCCTCAGTCCGCCGATGTGCAGATAACCGGTCGGGCTTGGAGCAAATCGCACGCGAACGCGATCGCTTTGCGTCGTCATTCGATCGGACGGGTTTGGTGCTGGAGGCATTCAGGGCACCATGTACGTCCGTTCCTGTGCATCGGTTCGCGGTCGGCCTTCCGGTTTGACGGACGCTTCTTCCTGTTCCTGAAAATGGCTGTCTTCCTCAACCATCAAGCCGGGAAATATGAGATAATGCGGCACAGGCGCTGCCGCCTCTTCCAGCGAGACATACTCGACCTGTTGCCGAATTCGTGTCTGATCGAAAAAGCGATCAAATGCCCCGTCCCCGAATTGGATACCGGATACGAATGCCAGTATGATACCAAATGCGATCGATCTGAGGCTGATCTGCCTCCGCACTTCCCAGAGCGGACGCCGGTCGGCATACCGATTCACCCTGAGCGGAGATTTCTGTCGCTCTGCCAGTTTTCGAAAAAACGCGTCATCCACGGCAGGCGGCAACTCGATCCGTTCTTCACGTGCGAGTTGCCGGAAGCGCATTGTTGCATTGAATTGTTCGCGACAGACGAGACAGGATGCCAGGCGCGAAAACAGACGCGGCTGGTCCGCAAATGGCAGTTCACCATCTAGATAAAGGTTCAACTCTTCTTCGCAGCCGCCGCAAAACGGAGAATGAGGAGGAACGGTGTTGGAGAATAAAGACTCCGTCATGATGTCGCGCTCACCGTATTTGACTTACGATTCAATGTGCTGTTCGATTCTTCCGCCGGCCGTTCCTCTTCCAGAAACGGTGAAATCAGGAATGCCAGCTTCCTGCGTGCCTTAAACAACCTGCTTTTTACCGCCGAAAGCGTCGAACGTGTGACCGCCGCGATCTCTTCGTAGCTAAGATTCTGGTACTCTCGTAGTACGAGCACTTCCCTGTAGGATGGTGGAAGTGCCCGGAGAAACCGATTGACAAGTTGAACGCGTTCATTTTTCTCCATCCGGGAAAAGGGAGTGTCTACTTCATCAATCACTGCATGCGCATCGTCTTCACCAGCCATGCAAATCATTCGGGATGAACGCCGCAGGGAATTGAGGCTCTGATTGCGCGCAATCGTGAATAGCCACGCCTTGAACGAAGCTGCATTGAGCAGCCTGTCGCGGTTTTCGTAGACTCGAAGAAAGGTCTCATGCAGCACATCTCTGGCGGCTTCATCGTCGAGAAGCATCTTTAGGCAAAAGCCGTAAACCGCCGCTTTATGCCGGTTGTACAGTGAGACAAACGCGAATTCGTCGCCACGCTGGAATGCGTGCATCAACTCTTTGTCGGTAGGAAGCATACGGACTATCCTGGTGGTGTTAAGGAACACAGTAGAACGACACAAATACCGGACCGAAGTTGCTTCGCTACGCCTGCAATTTCCCGAAAATCCGTCGTGTACGTGGAACCTATTGCCACGCCTCAAGTGAATGCGCTCGACCGGTTAGATGCGTTAAAATCCATACGGTTTTTTAGATTGATGCGGTCTGTGCGCCAAACAGCCTTCCAAAACAACCATGATGATATCTGTTTTGAAATACCTCCGGAATTTGCGGCGTTGTTTTGTCCTCGTCTTGATGCTGGTACTTGTCTCCTGCTCTGGCTCCAGAGAGATGATGGACCTGCCGGAGGATCCTAATTTGCTCGCCGTTTACGATGGCGGAGTGGTTACGGCAGACGAGTTTACCGACCGGTATAGCAGATCAACGCTTGGCACGGAGCGTGATGAACTCGCTGCATATCGGGACTTTCTGGAGCGATATGTGAATTTCAAAATCAAGGTGCTCGATGCACGCAGCCAGGGCCGTGACAATGATCCCGAAATTGTATCGGAACTGGAAACCTACAGGGAACAGCTCGCACGTCCCTATCTGGTCGAGCGCGTGATTATGGATTCCCTCGCGCGGGACCTTTACGAAAAGCAAAAGGTGGAGCTCAAGGTCGGCCACATTCTGAAACGTGTTCTGCCATACGCGGCGCCGGAGGACACACTGGCTGCATTTTCGTTCATGCAGGCGGTACGGGACTCGCTTGTCGACGGCGCCGATTTTGAAGCCATGGCCTGGCGGCATTCGGAAGATCAAACGGCCAAGCGAAACAGCGGTGTTCTTGGTTACATCACCGGTGGGCGGTTGATTTACTCGTTTGAAAAAGTGGCCTATGAAACGGAAGTCGGCTCGTTGTCACCCGTGTTCCGTACCGATTTCGGCTATCACATCATCAAGGTCTTCGACGAGCGGGAAAGTGTTCCGGAAATCAGCGCTTCGCATATTCTCGTATCCACGGGGCAACGCGATTCCACAGCGGCGCTTGCGCGTATGGATTCGGTATTGGCCGGACTGGATGCCGGCACCCCGTTTGCCGAACTCGCTCGCGAATACTCCGACGATGCGGGCTCCGCCCAGCGAGGCGGTGCCCTCGGAACGTTTGGAAGAGGACGCATGGTGCCTCCCTTCGAGGAGGCTGCATATGCCCTTGAGTCCATAGGGGATGTATCGGATGTCGTGAAGACCCGTTTCGGTTACCACATCATCCAGCTTACGGGAAAGGAGGAGAAACAATCGTTTGACGATGTCTATGAGGAACTGAAGGCATCACTGGCCAGAATGCCACGCGTGTCTGCTGCCGAACTGATCGAAGGAGGAAAATTCCGCAAAGCCGCCGGTTCCTCACTCGACCTTGCCGCGCTCGATTCGGTTTTGTCCACATTTGGTTCAACGGATTCGTTATACCACCGCTTTCTTAAATCCGATGCGGAAGTGGCCGATTTTGCGTTCGTTGGTGACAGCAGCTACAGTCTCAGCGACTTCAGGACCTACCTGAGAGGAAGAAGGCTTATGGACACCCCGCGGTCGACGGAACATTTCGAGAAATTGGCTAACGAATTTCTCGACCAGATTGGATTCGATTATGCCGTGTCCACACTGGCCGATCGTGATCCGGAATTTGGGCGCCTGATGTCCGAGTATGAAGAAGGCATTCTCCTGTTTGCGATATCGGAAGATTCCGTCTGGAATCCGGCGTCATCCGATTCCGCAGGTCTGGCGAAACTTTACGAGCAACACAGGGATACGCTCTGGTATCCGGAGCGCAGACGCATTGTCGGGTTTCAAACCCGCGTCGACTCTGCAGCCCAATTGGTCGTAGATACGCTGGATTCAGAACTACCTCTCCGTGAAGTCATAGAAATTGCAAGAGATCATGCATTCGACATGCGCATCGACACGACGTTCATTGCGGATTCGACTTTCTCGGTCTATGATAACACCCTCGATCTCGACATCGGCCAACACACCGGGCTGTTGCAAACCCGTTCCGGCAAGATGGTTTTACTGGTAGATGGTGTGGAAGGACCGCGTGAGAAAACCTTTCAAGAAGCACGGGCCGACCTCGTATCTATGCATCAGGAAGCAATCGAAGGCGAATGGATCGACCGGCTTCGGGAGCGGTACCGTGTTCGCATGTTTCCTGAGCGGCTTCCGCCACTACTGGAATCCTCGACCAGCAGTTTATGATGCAGCGGCCTTTGCGGCTCACTCCAGAAAGATTGTATTACCATCCGGTCCCTAGACGGCTCGCCGCTGGTTTCTTATGTGTCCTCACGGTCGTCGCAGTGCTTGCGGGCTTCCTGGCGGCCTGCAATGGAGAGGAACAGCCGGAGACCTACGTTGCGCGGCTCGGTAATCAATACCTGATGCAGGAGGAGGTGGACGCGGCACTCAGAACGATGCCACCGTACCGCGATTCGCTCGCAGCATACGAACAGTATGTAAGTCGCTGGGTGACCAATCAATTGTTGGTTCAGGAAGCCCGTGATCGAAACCTTGCCGATGATCCGGACGTCATCAGGCGCCTTAAAGAGAACGAGCAATCCGTCCTTATTTCCAAGTTGCTCGACCAGGTTTACGATCTGACCCCGGAAGCCTCGTCCAGTGACGTCCGCACCTATTTTGAACAGAACAGGGAGCGGTTGAGACTACGAGAACCGTATCTACGTGTCCGCTATTTTGGGGCATCGGACTCGCTTCTCGCCGTCGACGTCCGGGAACGCATGCTGGACGTATCAAACGAGTCCAGATCTGTCCAGGACTCTATCTGGATTTCCCTCGTGCAAGAGCATGCCGACGAACCGGATGTATGTCTTGCCCTGTCGACAAACTACCTGCCCTCAATCCGGTTGTTCTCCAGTCGAACGGGACTCCGTGCCGCCGTGATGTCGCTCGGCCCCGGTGACTTTACTGACATTCTCTTCGATAACGGAACCTTTCACATCGTCCAGTTTGTCGAAAGAATACCTGAAGGGACGCTGCCTGAACTGGCGTGGGTGGAGCCGGAAATACGCCAGCGTCTGCTCATTCAGTCAAGGAAACAGATGTATGCGGATCAGGTTGAACGCTTACGCAATGAGGCCCTGGCCAGGGAAGCGCTGGAAATCAGGGGCCAATAGCGTTCGGAAGCTGCCACTTCTACATCGAGGAAGGCCTGCATTTTGAAGTCGTACTAATGTCGTATGCGCACCATTCATAGTCGTCATCTCAAACAATCCCTTAGCCCGTGTTGCCTTCGGTCCGGCAGGCTCTTGGTCAGCCTTATAGCGATCCTCATTGTATCCGCTGCGGCCATCGCACAGGAAAACCGCGTGATGGACGAAATCGTTGCCGTAGTGGAAGACGACATTATCCTGCGCTCGGATGTAAACGCGATCGTGATGAGCGCAATCCAGCAGCAGGGGCTCGAATATTCGGACGAGCTTTGGGAAGAAGGCCTGATGGAGCTTGTAGATCAAAAGGTGATACTGGCCTACGCACGAGAAGATACCAACGTCGTCGTAACGGACGACCAGGTGGAACAGGAACTCGATTCGAGATTGTCTGCCATTGCTGCCCAAGCCGGTAGTGAGCAGCGGTTGGAGGAGCTTTACGGCAAATCAATGGTGGAAATACGAGCCGAAATGCGTGACCGCGTGCGTGACCAACTACTGGCCGGTGAGTACCAGCGGATGCAGTTTCAGGGTTTGAAGGTTACGCCTTCTGAGGTGCGTGAATGGTTCTCCCAGTTCCCGCAGGACTCTTTGCCTGAAATGCCCCAAACGGTCCGCGTGTCGCATATCGTACGATTTCCGGAAATCGATCCCGCAGCACGTGCGGAAGCCCGCTCCATTTGTTCCGTCTTGCGCGATTCAGTAGCAAACGGTGCGTCGCTGGAAGAACTGGCCAGGCTTTTCTCGGATGACCCCGGTTCTGCACAAGACGGCGGGCGGTACGAAAGCATCCGCCTAAGCGAACTCGTGCCCGAATTCGGCGCCGTCGCCTCCACGCTGGAGCCGGGCGAACTGTCCCAGGTATTCGAAACGGCATTCGGCTTCCATTTCGTCCGGTTAAACAGTCGCGTAGGCGATATCGTCGACGTGAACCACATCCTCATCCGGATCAACGAGTCGCGAATTCTTCCCGGAGCGGCCATCGATTATCTGAATGCCGTGCGTGACTCCATCCTTCAGTACGACATTCCTTTCGAAGTGATGGCCAAACGGCACTCCGAGGATGAGCAGAGCGTATCAAGAGGCGGACAGGTGGTGGAGCCTCGCTCAGGCGAACGCGAGTTGCCTACCGAAGCGCTCGGTCCGTTGTG
>CAZIIP010000122.1:0-9062 GCA_964539455.1 uncultured Rhodothermales bacterium | reverse complement strand
CTCAACGGCGCCCAGATGCCGATCGTTCAGAATGGTCAATCCTGATATCTCCCTTAGTGCGGCAGAAAGAGGAAACACCTCGTCGGGCCGTTTGAGATTGTACCGAACGGTCGAACGGGCGGTTGAACGGGCTTCCTGCACGACCGAACGGATACGGGTGTGAAAGACATGCGTTTTGTCGTCGCGGGCCGGCAGTGATGAAGGTCGGCCGGCAGCAACAAGTGCGGCGGCCAAGAGGCAGATTCCTACATAGGTTCGTCCTGTTTTCATAGTTTTGGTTCGGAGAGCAGGTTAACGGCACGATGCATTTTCACGTCGGATAGGCCAGGCTCGTTTTTTTTGCACACAATCAAGATACCATCTAACGCAGCATATCATGGAATCTCCGGAAACGACCACCCAAACGTATGATGTCAGTCGCAAGGCCGGCTTGCTGAAGCGCTTCCTGGCTTCGCTCATCGACGGCATCATTGCCGGCGTCATCTCCGCCCTGCTCGGTATTGTGGGTACCCTGGCCGGCGCCGCGTACATTCTTGTTCGCGACGGTCTGGATCTCGGATTCATGGACGGACGCTCGATCGGCAAAAAGCTCATGAAACTCCGTCCCGTCTCACTGGACGGCGCACCCATGGACCTGAACTTGTCCATCCGCCGCAACTGGCCACTCGTTCTCGGCTCAATCGGATCGCTTTTTTCGATCAGTCTCGGTGCCATCCTGGGTCTTGTCGGTCTCGTAGAGGCCATTCTGGTTCTCGTCGACGACAAGGGCCGGCGATTTGGAGACAAGTTCTCCAATACGCAAGTCATTGAAGTCGAAGACTAGGTACGACGGCGCTCCCGCCGGTTCAGACCGGCGGAAGCTTCTATCGGTCTGATTCATGGTATAACGCTCCGAGATCATCAGGCTTGCGGGGCCACGATTGTCAGTCGTTCGACATGGCGCTCTTCGTCTTTGTGGAGACGCTCCATTTGTACGTGATCGACCGGCGTTTGGGAGCCGCGTTGGTGCGCGATTGCGTGACGGCAGCTTGCCGGCGGAATGATGTGGATACGTATGCCACGCACAAGGGAATAGCCGATTTGTCAAGATCCGGCAAAACAGCACGTTCTATGCGCCGGGATGGGTAGATGGTCCGGCAATATTTTTTGATATACCGTCGGTAGCCGTTACATTTCCGTGCCCTGTTATTCTCGCCCGGCTCCACCGGCATCGGCGGTTTAGGCCCCGCTGTTGCATCGGGCGAGAAATGGTCGGGGTACGTTGTTAATCCGAAATCGCATAGCGTTTGCCCTGAGGAGGTAAAGGCATCACCTGATGGTATCGGAGGCTACCGTCGATGTGCTTGGGCTTGCTGTCGATTTCTCATCTGAAAGAAATCCCGCGAGGGCGCCCACCCTTACGCCGGATACGCGTATGCACTAACTGGACCGGGACACCCGCGAATGGATCGGTTGAGCAACCAGCAATCAGGTGCAGTTGAAAGACCGCTTGGACGCTCCTTCCGGAGCTCCACACGATGTTTCGAGTGCGCCTCCCGAAATGGACGCAACCGGCATTTCCCAGGTGTTCCCGGCAATCCACCCACAACCAAGAGGCACACCATGCGATTTTCGTTACAAACCGTCGCCGGACTGCTGCTTTTAGGCATGCTGTCCGTCCCGTCCTTTGCGCAGTCGCAGTCACCATGCAGTGATTTGCAGTACAAGGACTATTCCGTCGATCCCCCCGTCTGCCGGTCCTTTGAAAAACCGGCAATTCTGGCGGAGCCGAATATTCCCGACCGTACAACCACGATGGACGATTCCGAGTGCACGCGTGGGCAACTGAACGCATACCTCGAAGACATGGGAGAGCAAGGAGGAGGTACGGTCATTATGCCTGCCTGCACCATCGACATTCATCTCCCGTTGTACATCCCGAGTAATGTTAAACTTCGCGGACAGGGAAGTACGAGTATCTTGCGTGCGACCACCGACCTCAACGGCAAAAAGATCTTAGTAATCAAGCGGAAACACGACGTGGTTGTCGCTGATCTCGTGCTCAACGGATTAGGACGTCCTCAGCACAACATCGAGGTTCGGTACTCGAGCAATGTCGTCATCGAAGGTGTCGAGTCGAAGCGGGCGAGAGACAACGGCATGGTCTTTCATGCTTCACGCCTGGTCACCCTACGATACAACAATATCCACGACGTCGGCCTGAACGGTGTCTCGTCGAAAGACTGTTATCCAAAACCTAGCGAAAACCAAGATCTTACCGAAGCCGACTGCATTGACCATCTGGATGTCGCCGCAGAGTATGACTGGGATCGCATTCCGGGGAACGAAATGCCCTGCAACTACGACACGGATAGCGACGGTGATGTTATCGGCAATGCCGACGGCGACTGTTACGGTTACGGCGCCCGGTTTACGCAGGAATATATGCTGTACTCAAACTGGTTCGATAATATTCCCAATGCCCACTGTATGAACGTGCATGCGCGTGACGGAGAAGTCGCAGGAAACAAATGCGAGGGAGCCGAGGACGGTATGAAGATGCCGGATTCTCGCGACGTTATCGTTCACCATAACCTTTTCTTCGGTGCCAAGGAGCGAGGGCTGAGGCTCTACGGAGCAATCAAGGATCTTCCAGTTACAAACCTTACGATCAAGAACAATCGCTTCGTCTCGAATGAAGGTGTCCCGCTCAGCGCCGAGGGTGGACAGAATTTGAAGATCATCGACAACAGCTTTGAAGGCAATTGCACCGATACCAATCAAGCCTATTGTGAAGACCAGGAGGACGTGATTATTAACACCTACGAGGAGCTGTTCATAGGTGGCACCGTGAGCGCTGACATGTATATCTGCATGGACGGCAGCGATGAGCACAACATGTATGTGGCGGGCAATATTCGGCCGGACGACCCCTATGCGGCCAGCGACGGCGATTGCTCCGGGGGCGGGTTGCCGGTCGAGTTGAGCAGCTTTCAGGCGATGGCGGACGACGACGTCGTGAACCTTATGTGGCAGACGGAAAGTGAGACAAACAATGCCGGATTCCGCATCGAGTCTCGCGAGCGGTTTTCAGACGGCATGCAGGAGGAGACAGCGTGGGAATCCGATGGATTCATCCAGGGCTCCGGTTCATCGGTCGATCCACAGCGCTATCACCACCGCGTTCCGAAACCCGCACCGGGCTCTTATCTCTACCGCCTGATCCAGATCGATTTCGACGGCATGGAAACGGCCGGCGGTGCGGTGGAGATCTCGGTCATTCCTGAAGACGGCCATCACCTTTCGGCATTCTATCCCAATCCTTCTCACTCCACTGCATGGTCCAAACTCATGGTTGCGGCAGACCAGCACGTGACCGGGAGGCTGTTCGATGCCACGGGTCGGTTGGTGAAAACCGTATTGAACGACCACGTGACGGCCGGCCGGATACGCCGTTTAAAGGTAGAGGGTGACCGATTGGCCGGCGGCACATATTTGCTGTTCGTACAAGGCGAATCTTTCTCGGAATCGAAGGCGATCACCATCACGCGCTAGGCGACCGTATGCCGACTTCCGGCGAAAAAGTTGGGCCCTGCGGCTAGTGGCCGGCGGAAACGTTGGCGTAAATGGGTAGTTTATCCGGCGCAAACGCCATGCTACCCGAACGTGCAGATCATATGAAAAGATCGCTAGTCGCGATTGCCGCCGGATTGTTTCTTCTCGTCACCGGCGCACATGCGCAGAACACGGATCTCTCGTATGCTCCGCCACTACCGGACATCGCACCCGATCCACTCCTCATAGCCGGCGAGAATCCGTGTCCCGAGGGTCAGTATCGTGACTATTCGGTATCCACGGAAGAGATATTCTGCCGTGATCTCCTACGCGACACCGGCTTCGATCAAGATGCATTCGATGCCGCGTTGCCCGATTTCGTCATCGATCTGCAGCATTGCGATTGGGATTCCCTTGCGGTGGCACTCATCGCCATCGACGAAAACGGCGGGGGTACGTTGCGCCTTCCGGCTTGCACGATCGAGGCGTCACGTACGAGTATCAGTCTGCCGGATAACCTCGTGATCGAAGGTGCCGGTATGGGCCAGTCCATCATCGAGGAGCCCAGATTCAGGTTGAACATGTTCGGCCTTCGTGGTCAGAACGTAATTATGCGTGATCTGACGTTGGCAAAAGGAGTCAACCCGTTTCTGATTCTCTACTCCAGAAACGTGCTCATTGAACGAGTGGAGGCCCGGGATTCCAAGCTGAACGGTCTCAGCTTCGGCTACTCCAGAAACGTTACGGTACGATACAGCTACATCCACAATACCGAACAAAACGGAGTACTTTCCAAAGATTGCTTCCCGGGATCCATAAAATTGTGGCTCTGTGGTGATACGGAGGATCCCGGGTACGAGGCCTGCGCCGATAGCGTGATTATTACGCAGGCACTGTGCGAGGAGGCGATTACGTTTGTGGCAGACAGCGTCCACAAGAACCCCATCGAGCCGGGATCGATCTGGACCACCGATTATGCGGTCTATTCCAATATGCTGCACCACAGCGTGACGTCCCACGGTGCGGCCTTACACGCGCGCTCGGGTGAAATCGCGGGAAACTGGTTTTTCGAGAACCGGCGGGGTATCAAACTTCCCGATAGCGAGGACGTTTGGATGCACCACAACCTGTTCGACACCAACGACCAGTTTGCGGTTCACATCTACGCAGTCATTCAGGACCATCCCCCGACAAATTCACGGATTTTCGCCAACCAGATTCACAACAACGGTGACTTCGCCATGCGGCTGGAAGGGGTACGTATGGTGATGCTGATTAACAACCACTACAGTGGCAACTTTGCCTGTTACGACGGCGCTGTTACATCTTGGTGTGACAACCCGGAATTTCGGAATAACGACGCCCTAAGGCTGTCACACATTGATCTCGGCGGTGTAAGAATTACACCCGAGGTTTTTGCCTGCCCGGCGTTCCAAGACTACCGCCTTAAGATTGCCGGTCACTGGTCACTGGGCCTATTACCCGATGAATTTTGTACGCTGACGGTCGCCAACGAGGATGAATCTCCCCAACCAAAAAATGGCCTGCTGCAATTGTATCCGAATCCGGCTTCGGGTTCCGTCCACCTCTCCTATCATCCGTCCGGAGCGGGAACGGTGGTCATCGACCTGTACGACACCCTCGGCCGCAGGGTGCATCGCATACATGAGGGCGCCCATTCCGGCAGGAATCGCCTGGATGTGAGCGCGGATCTTTCGTCGCTGCCTCCGGGCACGTATTTCGCCCGTATCACTGAGCACGGCAGGATAATGACGGCGCCCGTGGTAGTCAGCCGCCGATAGGAGCGGCCAAGTCGCCTCTTGTGGCCGCTTTGGAAGCTAGGAGTTTGTCGGACTTAAGAATAGCCTCACTGTTTTTATTGAACTTAAGTGCGATCAGCGTCGTGACGGATTTGTTGTAAATAGAGAAGTCACGCCGAAAGTCCGACAGCCTCCTAGACGAGCGTTTCTGGACGATAGAGTTCCGGATCGAAATCCGGTTTGGGATATTTCGGCTTCAGATCTTCAATGGTTTCGCGCAGCAGTTGGCTTACGGCAAGGGTGCGAAACCACTTATGCTCCGCCGGGATCACATACCACGGCGCATATTCGGTGGAACAACGATTGAGCGCCGCCTCGAATGCCTCGTCATACTTCTTCCAGTCCTTTCGTTTCTCCAGATCGTCAGGATTGAACTTCCAGTGCTTCTCGGGATTTTCCAGTCGTTCTCTGAACCGGCTCAACTGGTAGTCCGGCGAGATGTGAAGCATCACCTTGACAATACGGGTGCCGTGATCAGACAGCATCTTCTCAAACGAATTGATGTGTTCGTACCGCTTCTCGATCAGCTTTTTCGGCGCCCAGCCATACACGCGGACGATCAACACGTCTTCATAGTGGGAACGGTTGAAGATGGTGATGTGTCCCCGTTCCGGCATCTGGTGGTGAATCCGCCACAGAAAATCGTGTGACAATTCCCGCTTGCTGGGTGCCTTGAAGCAAGCCACTTTGCATCCCTGCGGATTCACGCCGCGGGTCACCGACTCGATCGTGGAGTCTTTGCCACCCGCATCCCGGGCCTGAAGCACCAGCAGTACCGAGTGCTTGTCCTCGGCATAGAGCGTTTCCTGCAAATCGGCGATGCGCTTGCGATTTTGCTTGCGTTGCTTCTTCGCCTTCTTTTTGTCCTCCAGTCCCTGCGTGTCGCCCGGATCGACGCTTGCGAGTGAAAATGGCTTGCCCGGCGCGACACGGTATTGCTTGAGGTCGATGCGGATTTCCTTTCCCATAGATGGTACGCGTGTGTCATTCCCGCCGGGCGGCGACAATATCCTGTCCCAGCGATGAGGCTAGCGCTTGCGGAACAGGCCTCCGAGGATTTTTGCACCGAAGTCCATCACTCCGGTGTCTTGAAAACGAATTCATTAATCTGATGATAGGTACGTCGCGACGGTTTCACAACACCGCCCTTTCAGATGAACCATTCGTTCAGATAGCAAAGCTGAAATACGGAATAGCCGCCGACAGAAAATGGTCTAATACCCGTACGTAGTCGACGTGCCACACCTCGCCGTGTTCGAGCCGCACCAAGGCCGCTTCATTGTCCGCATCCATCGACACGGTCAGCCTCTTGGGCGACATCTGGAATCCCGTGCGGCGCCCCTTCAAGACCGCCTCCTTGAGCGACCAGAGCAGAATTTGCGCCTCATTGTGGGGCAGTCCGGTGTCTTCCAAAACCGGATACTCGCGTTCATGAAGCAGGTATGTGTAGAGATCCGGACGCCGGTCCACAATAGGCTCGATGTCGATTCCGATTTCGCCTCGATTGATTGCGGCGCAGGCCAGGTCTCGGGCGTGGGCGATTGAGAGGCGTAAACCCTCATAGGGAATTCTGGGAGCGCCTTCCGCTCCAACCAGGATCTCCACCGCATTTTCGGGAACGTCGAGGTGTCCGGCGAGCAACCGGCGCGCAGCAAACCTGCCCAAAAGAAACTCACGCTGCCTCTTCCGTGATCCGAACGAGGCCATCCGGCGTTTCTCGCTCACCGAAAGCCAATTCTCCGACTGGGAGATACCCGCTTTGCTGTACGCTGCGCAGTAGAGCGTCACACTTTCCGGCAAACGTCTTTCAAGTCGGTCTACGACAGCGGACGCACTAGCGGACAGGTCCATGCTCTATCAGATAATAAGATGGCCGCCGGTTTGTCAACGAGACGGAGAGACCCGACAGCAGCTCTCTTCCGCTCGCTTTCCTCGATGCTCCGATCGATAGGTCATGTACCGCGTAGCCAGCCGACGCATCGACCACGTACCATTCCGGGAACTGGTTGCTGCGTGGCCAATCCATTGGCAGATTCATTTGAGTGCGTGCCCGCGGCGAATCGAAAACCAGGGTCCCCGCCCAACTCGAGTCTGCCTGAATGGACAGAAAAAGATCACCATCATCACGGATCACCGCCCCCGTTTTTACGTCCTCTCTCCATGGTCTGGCGACTATACCGACCGACTTCCACAGTCCGTACATCAGTGATGTCCGAACGAAGTTGCCGTCACCGTGCCGGCCTTCAATGATGCCGGAATCCTGTTGTTTTGCCCACATGACTTGGATTTCGCCGTCAATCCAGTCGTCGACGTCCGCTACTTGCTCCCGGTTATAGAGATTCAGGACGCTCTCGATGGCAGCGGCATCTGTGGCATTCCAGAGATCGCGGTCGTCATTCAAATTTCTCGGTATCAGTCCGGTGGCACTGTCCGCCTCGGCCAACCACCCGAAGAGATGTGCACGGCTGCGGATCAGTGCTTCGGAGGCGTGCGTGCCGTTTTTGAGGGCCCTTGATTTGAGATCGGATGAGACCTCCCATCTACCGCACGAGGGAAGCAGGGCGAGCAGGACCAGCCAGAAAGGCAATCTCTTCATCATGCACCCCAGATACGGCTTTCGCTCTCGTTTATTCGACACCCTGATGCGCACTTCAACGTCTGGCATCGGCTGCAACGAGGCGTTCTCGATAAGCGGCAAGATCGGCCGTCATGGCCCGTTCAACGGCACGTCTTCCGTCCATACTATGGTGGTCGACGCCTTCGGGCGTCATTCGGTATTCGAAATGCATGGATACTGCGGCATCGATCCCGTACTCGCCGCACAGGTCCAGGTACCGATCAAAAGGTACCATCCCCTCTCCGATCGGAACGTTGACGACATGCCACCCGTCCTCCCGCTCCTCCCAGCGAAAATCCTTGATGCAGCAGGTCCGGATTCGATCCCGCATCAAACGAAGGCCGAGCGGCCACGCCCGCGCACCTTCGACAAAGGCATGCCGGATGTCATACTGGCAACCGATCCAGCGTGGATCCAGATCTTTTATGATATACCAGAGGTCCCATAACGGTCCACCGATGCGCGTTCCGGCATGGTTTTGATAGCCCCCGTGCAGCCCAAGTTGTCGGTTGACGGCGGCAAGCTTCTCCAGCCGGATCCTGTGCGCATCCAGAGTTTGTTCGATTGGCAGGTTCTCATCAAACGAGAGGTATCCAAGCCGGTATGCCTGAATGCCATGCGACGCCGCAGTCCTTAGAATGGGCTCCGTCAGGGGATCATCGGCGGAAGTGATCGCCGTCGTCATCATCGGTATACGTACGCCTGCCGCCTCCGCAGCCTTCACAGCCTTGGGAATCTGTTCCTCTGCATCCGCCGGCTCGATATGGCCGCCTGGACGAACGGTCAGATCGATCCCGTCGAATCCCATTCTCGCCACTGCGTCGGCCATCTCGTTGAAATCGAGGTGTTGCAGATGCTTGGAAAAAACACAGACGGTCTGGTCGGATAGTCCGGCGGCAAACGAACCGGTCCGGCTGAATGCCAGTGGAATGCAGGCACCGAAGGCGGCCATCCGCCCGAGAAATGCGCGGCGGGTGGAATCTGGATTGCAGGAGCGGGTGACGGTGTGCGGATCGGACATCAGGACAATTTCCAGGGTTTTCGATAGGTATAGTGCAACAGCGCGTTCGCCTCTTCCACATTGGTTACGC
>CAZIIP010000121.1:0-9107 GCA_964539455.1 uncultured Rhodothermales bacterium | reverse complement strand
GCCGGATTTCAACAGAATGAACCGATCGGCAAAACGGTTGTACGGTCGATACGACTTCTCCGCTTTCTGTAAAACGGGCTCCGACACCAAAAATCGGATATGCGAGGTCAGGCAAGCGTTCTGGACACCTGAAAACCGGCAAGGAGATTACAGATTCGTCATATCAGCGGATCGGTTCCTGCACGGAATGGTTCGCGCAATCGTGGGAACCTTACTTGAAATAGGGAGAAACAAACGCGGCGAAGATGAAATAGCGTCGATCCTTGCCGAAGGTGATCGTCGCGCCGCGGGTCCGGCGGCACCGGCAAAAGGACTGGTATTGCAGGAAGTCCGCTACAACGAACGGCGCGAACCGGGGTGGGGACGCAACGACGATACATGAGTCGCACGCACGTACACATAGACAAACGGCCACATTGCGTCCATGTCCGTCCAGCGTGCCGGCTGCTGCGGCTGGTTTTACTCCTCTTCATCCCGTGGCTCCTGCCGGGCTGTGACCGGCCGTTTGTCGAACCGATACCACCAGACATCCAGGTGGTATCTCCCGATCTGACGCGGGTTTTTCAGCAACCCGATATCAATCTGCAGCTCGCGGTCACCTCCTTTCGTGACGTCAACCGGGTTTTGCTGAACGGGACCCCGATGTCGCAGCATGCGAATCCGGAGCACTGGGAGGGTCGTGTGGCCCTCGAGCAAGGTGTCAATTTATTGGTCGTAGAAGCGACCGATGTGGACGGTGTGGCGTCGTTAGATACGCTGCCGGCCGTCTATCTGCCGCTACGTGTGGAGCCCTGCGCCGTCTCGGGTGTGCCCATGGCGCTGGGAAGCCAGTCCGCTACGCGCCTGGCCGACGGCCGGGTGCTGTTCACGGGTGGCACGGAGGCATCCGATCAAACCGCTCGGGACGACGTGTTCCTTATGGATCCATCAAGCGGTGCGATCCGAAAAGCCGCCGCGCGTCTGCATGTTGCACGCTCCGGTCATTCGGGATTCCTTCTGCCGGACGGCGAGGTGCTCATCGTAGGTGGAAGCAAGAAAATTCCCGTGCACGCAGGTGAAGACGGCATCGACAGCCTCGTCTCCTCCGTGGAACGCTTCGACCCGGTGAGTGAGACCATCCGCGAACTCGTCGTCGACGCGGGAGGCCCTGTTCGCAGAACCGGCGGCACGGGAGTCGTCTTTCAACTCCCCGACAACGGCTCGACGGAAACGGCGATCTATTTGTACGGTGGCCTCGGCGATATCCGATACGGCTCCTCCCCCCGGTGGGGCGTACGGGACGATTTGCGCGCGTTCGCACTTGAGAACGACACCCTGTTTGCCACGGGTCCCCCGTTCGGCGACCCCTTCGAACCACTGTTCGAGCATACGCAAACCCCGATCGCACACAATCCGGTGTCGGGTTTGGGCCGCTACCTTTTCGCGGGTTCTTACTTCAGCGATACGGACGATGGCGGTGACACGTCGGTATTTGACATGAACTTTTCGTTGTCGGAATTACTAAGCCCTCGTTTCGGCGAACCTTTTCTCACCAGCCGAAGGGCACACACCGCTACACCGCTGGGAGAAGAACTCGTTTTATTTGCGGGCGGCAGCGGCAGCGACGGGATGCCTCTGTCCTCTCTGGAGTTGTACGCCGCAGGCTTTCGCCGTATGCTTTCTTTGCCGGACAGTATCGGATTGTCGGTGGCCAGATTCGACCACAGCGCAACAAAAGCGGCGAATAACCGAATAATAATTACGGGAGGTTTCGACGAAAGCGGCCGCGCCGTACGGCGTCACGAATGTGTCGTCGCGGGCTCTCCATAAGCAAAAACAGGACGTTAGAAATGAAAGTCGAGCAGCTCTTACGGCTGATAGTGATTGCGATCGTACTCGTGATCGCCTTCTCGCTTCTGGGATTCGTGCTCAGATTCGGCTCCGTGCTGCTCGGTATCGGTTTGAAGATTCTGGTCCTGCTGCTCATTATTGCCGTCATCCTGCGCTTTTTCGAGGCACTTCGGAAGAAACGATAGTCTCGCGGCAGCGGTCGCCAATCCTGCTTCCCGCCTGCCGCCTACGCCGGTTCCGGGTACCCATCCTTCCAGACAATCGTACACGTTCCACCGACGAGCACCACCCACCCACCCACTCATCGTAGTGTATTCTTAAGAGCGGGTTGGGATGAAAAGGCCCTATGGATCCCGCAGAATGGGCATCGTCATGCAGCGGGGACCACCGCGACCACGCGAGAGTTCCGTTCCCGCCAGTTGGATGGCCAGTCGTTCTCCGCTTTTGAAGGGTGTCTGCCGGTGATACGAAAGAAAACTGGGGGCGTCGACGATGCGGTATCCGTGACGGCGCAGTTCTTCAAACGTGGCGTGATTGCGCTCGTAGGTGAGCACCACACCGGGCTTCAGGGCAAACAGATTCGCACCGTCGGTCCATTGCTCCCTTTGCTGTGACAGCACGTCATTTCCTCCGCATGGGATAAAGGTAATGGACGTACCCAAAACCTCCTCGAGGGCTGTGGGCAGGTTGGGCACAATCTCCGTTTCGAACCGTTCCGGGGAATCGATGCGGTGAAAAACAAGAACGTTGTAGGCATCCGGCCGAATGAGGGGAGGAAAAACAACAGCTTCCCGCCGGTCGACAAAGGTGAACACGGTGTCCAGGTGCATGAATGAGCGTCGCTTCGGCAGATTGACCACCACTACCCGGTTGACGCCTGTTTCGGCAAACAAGGCGCGCGTAACGGCCATGACGCCACCAAGGGACGTCCTTTCGGAGTGCCCGATCAGAACCGTTTTATCGTCGACCACCAGAAGATCGCCACCCTCGAAGGTCACGTTTGGTGGTAACGTGATGATGCGATCCGAATAACGGCGAAAACGCTCGTGGTGACGGAACACGGTACCGATCAAAACGCTCTCGCGCCGTCGCGCCTCGGTTGCCGCATAGCTCAGGATAATGTGGTCGTCGACCACCGCACACAGGTCACGCGTAAACATGAGATTCGGTGCAGGCAGGGTATCGTGCAGCAGCGTGTCGCTCCGACCCGTCATGGCGAAATGCCTCAGGGCTTCGGGATCGAGCCTGCGCAACTCCGAGGCATACGCCTGGTAGTTGCGCTCTTCCATCACGCGACACAACCCGTCTATGAAATCCGCCCGTGCCTCCTCTTCTCCGAACGCTTCCAGCACCAGGTCATATAGATCGAGAACGGCATCCCGCGTACCGACAACCATCTCGATCACGTCACAAAACTGCCGGTGCTCCTTTCGCGCCGTCTCCTCATAAAGAACATCATCGAACAGCAACTCTTTGCGATTATCGGGCGATACGAGCGACATCTCGATGCCCGGGGAATGAACAATAACCTGCCGGAGCGGGCCGACTTCGGACGATACTTTGGGTGACGGGTATTCCATTCTGATTTCGTACGAACGTGAAGGACCAAACTACGACATGATTTTACGGAAAGACGGGGTCTTTCCCGCGCAGCTGTGCACCCGGCTTTTCGCGCGCACACCAGGTGGCCCGGGCGCCCGCGCGCGCCTCACTTCCGGAGAACGACGCAGAATGATACACGTTGTATGGTACGCATTCGATAACCGTCATGAATCTTACCGATTTGACCGTCCCCGACCGCCGGTGGATGCAGCGTGCCATCCGCGAAGCCGAATCCGCACTCGAGAGAAACGAGGTGCCGGTCGGCGCCGTAGTGGTTCATAGAAATACGATCGTCGGTAAAGGAGCCAACATGATGGAGCAATTGAAAGACCCCACTGCACATGCCGAGTTGATCGCAATCACGGCGGCATGCGACACGTTGGATACCAAGGTTCTCGACGATTGCACATTGTACGTCACGCTCGAGCCCTGCCCCATGTGCGCAGGTGCTTCCGTCCTTGCCAGAATACCCCGGCTCGTTTTCGGCGCATTCGACGAAAAAGCCGGCGCCGCCGGCACATTGTACAATATTGTGCAAGACAAGCGGCTGAACCACCGCATCGAAGTGGTATCGGGCATCGAGGAAGACCGTTGCGCTGCCCTGTTGCGATCATTTTTCCATCACAAGAGGAGAAACGATCAGCAGCGGCCTATCTAATCACTGATCCAGAGTTCACCTATGGTCGACGTTGTTATTATTGGAGCCGGTCCGCTGGGAATTGGATGCGGCATCGCGTGCAAGCGTGCCGGATTGGATGCCGTCATATTCGAACGGGGAGCGCTGGTCAACTCGTTTGTTCACTACCCGACGGATCTCGAATTCTTCTCAACTCCGGACCTGCTCGAGATCGGCGGCATTCCGTTCACGACGCGCAACTACAAACCCGTCCGGGCGGAGGCACTCGATTACTTCCGGCATGTCGCGGAAGTGGAAGATCTCGAGATCCGGCTTTACGAGGAAGTGCGCGGTATCGACGGTGCAGCCGACCGGTTTTCGGTTGCGACCTCGCGCGGTACTTATGAGGCGAAAAACGTCGTCATCGCAACCGGTTTCTTCGATGTCCCGAATCCGCTGGGTATTCCGGGAGAGGATCTGTCGAAAGTGACCCATTACTATCGCGAGCCCTATCCTTATGTGGGACAGAAGGTGGCCATCATCGGGGCGAAGAATTCCGCCGCCAAAGCCGCCCTCGATTGTTTCCGTCACGGTGCCGACGTGACCCTGATTGCCCGCGGACCCGGCGTATCCGACAGCGTGAAGTACTGGATCAAACCGGATCTGGAAAACAGAATCCAGGAGGGGTCTATCCGGGCGAAGTTCCATACGCGCGTGCAAGCCATCGAGGAAGACAGCCTGCTTCTAAGCTCCCCCGAAGGCGAAGAGCGCCTGCCCAACGATTGGGTGCTGGCGATGACCGGCTACAAACCGGACTACGATATGCTCAAAGGATTCGGCATCGCCTTCCGGGAGGACGCCTACCGTACCCCGGTGTATGATCACGAGACGATGGAGTCGAATCGCAAAGGCATGTATCTGGCCGGGGTACTGGTGGGGGGTCTACGGACCAATGTCTGGTTTATCGAGAACAGCCGTATTCATGCAGACAAAATTGTCGCGCACATTGCCGGCGGTCTGCCGGAGAACTACCGGAGCATTGTCGGCAAATAGTGCGGACGCCACGGGTTCAACACCGAATACCGGACGATAATCCCCCGGGTGACCGAGAGCAAGAAGCGACGCTCCCCTGCCTCCTACGCGCTTACGACAACCACTTCGAGGACCCCCTCGGTGTCCGCAATACGTCTCCGAACATCTTCCGAGATATCCTCATCAAGCGTCAGTACGGTCAGTGCCATAAGGCCGGGCCCTTTCCGTCCCAGAGCGACGGCTCCGATGTTGATACCGGCATCTGCAAGAATGCCGCTGACGGAGGCCAGTCTTCCCGGTCGGTCTTCATTGGTATAGAGCAACAGGTGGCCTTCGGGGACGACCTCGAGGTCGTAGCTGTCGATTCCGACGATCCTGTAGTCATCTTCTCCAAACACCGTCCCCGAAACGCTGTGGCCATCACCGTTGGTCTGAATTTCCACCTCAACCATGTTTCGGTAGTTGCCTCGAACATCCGATCGTTGCTCCTCGACCCGTACGCCGCTCTCTTTTGCTATTTGTCGTGCGTTGATGTAATTCACGGGCCCGTCTACCACCTGGGAGAGCACGCCCTTCAGCGCCGAAATGGTGAGTATCTCGGCGTATCGGTGTCCCACATCTCCGTGATGGCGTACCGATACGCTTCCCACGGTACATCCGACGAGTTGCACCACGACTTTTCCCAATTGCTCCGTCAGCCGTAGATACGGTTGCACCTCGTGCTGCGTCGCCAGCTTGATCGCGTCACCGTTGACGGGAGTCATCACCGGCCGGCCCTGCAAGGCATTGATCACCTGTTCAGTGACCTGACGGGCGACCTTCTCTTGCGCCTCCGACGTGGACGCCGCGATGTGCGGCGTCGAAATGACGTTAGGGTGTCTGATCAGCGCCCTCTGGGCCTCACCGGGTGGCTCCTGTTTGAACACATCCAGCGCAGCGCCGGCCACTTTTCCCGATTCAAGCGCCGCCAACAGATCGTCTTCACAGACAATGCCGCCCCGCGCGCAGTTCACGATGTACACGCCGTCTTTGCACAGGGAGAGCGTCCGCTGATTGACCATGTCTTTCGTGTGTTCGTTCAGCGGCGCGTGAAAAGTGATAAAATCGCTCTTTTCTAACAGCGTCTCCAGACCCACCTTTTTGATGCCCAGGCTATCCGCTACGTCGGCGGCGATTACGGGATCATAGCCTAGAACGGTCATCCCGAACTGTTTCATCCTCACGCCGACCGCCCGGCCTATTTTGCCCACACCGACGATGCCGAGCGTTTTCCCGTAAAGCTCGGCGCCGAAAAATGCTTTCCGGGTCCACGCGCCGTCTATTATGGAGCGATTTGCCGAAGGGATACGCCGTGTGAGCGTAAGCAACATGGCGCACGTATGCTCGGCGGTCGATATCGTATTGCCTTCGGGTGCATTGAGCACCAGCACGCCGCGTCGCGTGGCAGCGTCCAGATCGACATTGTCCACACCGACACCGGCACGACCGATCACTTCCAGGTTTTCGGCCGCCTCGATAAGACCGGCCGTAATCGTCGTACCGCTTCGGATGATCCACCCCTGATAGTCCGGCACGATGTTCATCAGCTCCTCAGGGGCCAGCCCCGTCTTCAGATCGCACCCAATGCCCTGCTCCTGAAGCAGGGTTGCGCAAATGGGGTCGATCGTATCCGTTACAAGTACGCGTTTCATATCATTGACCGGCTTGTGCCGCGTGTATGCTTCCGGGTGGCGGGAGATTCCGTTGCCTGGCCTTTTGCCCGCAAACGGCACCGGAAGCGCATGAGTAATGACAAACGAATGTAGCCCGCAGGCCGGATTTCTTGCTTCTGCCAAATCGGCCGATTTTGAAGATCGTAATCTGCAGATTTCATCTCCAGGGCATTAAACCGTCTAACTCCACGTTTCATCCAAAGGCATCGCTCACGTGGCCGATCCATTCCAGCAGATCTTCACGTCCCTGTTTTTTCTCGGCGGACGTCACGATGACCGGCGCTTCCAGTCCGTGTTCCAGAAGCGTCTTTTTGGTGATGATGAGGCTCTTTTCTCGTCCGGTCCGCGATAACTTGTCACTTTTCGTAAGAGCCACGACATAGAGGAGTTCGAGTCCGCGCATTGCCGACATGATGGTGCGGTCGTATGCCGTCGGATCATGCCGTGCGTCAATCAGGTGAACAAGCAGGCGCAATTGCTCACGCGCTTCGATGTACTCCTCGATCAGCCAAGCCCATTGCAGCCGCTCTTTTTTACCGACCTTCGCGAATCCCAGTCCCGGCAAATCAACGAAATAGAACCGTTCATTGACCAGGTAGAAATTGAGCCGGCGTGTTTTGCCGGGCGTGTTGCTCGTACGTGCAAGCGCCTTGCGGCCGACCAGATAGTTGATGAGCGAGCTTTTACCGACGTTCGATCGTCCCAGAAACGCAACTTCCGGCTTGTTGTCGCGAGGCATCTGTTCCCATTCGGCTGCGCCGATGACGAAGCGAGCGGATGTAATGGTCACGTGCCGACGAGATGCTCATGAACGGTGACGCCGATATGTGCAGGATTTTCGACGATTACGGCGCCGGCATTCCGCAAAGCCTTGAACTTCTCGTCAGCCGTTCCTTTTCCCCCCGAGATGATTGCCCCTGCATGCCCCATACGCCTGCCGGGAGGAGCGGTCCGACCCGCGATAAATGCAAACACGGGTTTGGAAACATGCGCCTTTAGGAAATCCGCAGCCTCCTCCTCCGCCGATCCACCGATTTCACCTATCAAAACGACGGCCTCGGTATCCGGATCGTCTTCGAAAAGGGCGAGTGCATCGACAAAACGCGTACCGATTACCGGATCGCCACCGATCCCTACGGCCGTGCTTTGGCCCAGTCCCTGTCGCGTGAGTTGGTCGACGGCCTCATAGGTAAGGGTGCCACTCCGGGAGACCACGCCAACGTTCCCCTCCGCGAACACCATGGCGGGCATAATGCCGACCTTGGACTGGCCGGGACTCAGGACGCCCGGACAGTTCGGTCCGATAAGCCGCGTATTTCGCTGCTGCAGATAATGAAATACCGGAATCATGTCGGAAATCGGAATTCCTTCCGTGATGCAAACAATCACTCCGATTCCTGCATCGGCGGCTTCGAGAATGGCATCGGCGGCAAATGGGGGCGGCACAAAAATCACCGAAGTATTGGCCCCCTCGTGGTCAACCGCCTCTTGCACGGTGTTGAACACCGGGCGATCGAGATGGATCGTCCCGCCTTTTCCCGGGGTCACCCCTCCGATGACTTCGGTTCCGAAATCAATCATTTGTTCCGAGTGGAAGGTGCCCTCTTTTCCGGTAAAGCCCTGGACAACCAGACGGGTATCATGGTCTACGAGAATAGACATGGCGTTTCGCTGTGCATTTCTTTCGGATTAGGGCTTCCCGTCATGTTACCGTCTCCACATTGCGGCGTCCTTTGATCGGCGGAAGCGATGTTCATTCGGCGCTAAGGTACTGCAAGTCTTTCGTATTGCCGGGCCGGAGAAGATCATGCCTCCCGCGCGGGGTGCTTCATACTGCACGTTCCAATGCCCGACCGACACGGAATAGGGTTCGTTCGTCAAAATGGGTACCGAGCACCTGTACGCCGACCGGTAGATGTGGCGAGGCGGGATGCTTCCCGACCGGCACCACGAGCCCTGGAATGCCCGCCAGATTGGCGGTCACCGTATAGATGTCGCTCAGATACATCTCCAACGGATCTTCCAGCCGGCTTCCGAGCCGGAAGGCCGGAGTCGGGGCAGCAGGCGTGATCACCACGTCTACCTCTTCAAAAACCATATCAAAATCGTTCCTGACGAGTGACCGAACCTGTTGCGCCTTTCGGTAATACGCTTCATAGTAGCCGGATGAAAGCACGTAGGTGCCGAGCATGATTCTGCGCTTGACTTCCTCTCCGAAACCTCTGGTACGCGTCTCGCAATAGAGCCCTTCCAGCAAGCCGGCAGCTTCCTCTTTTTCGACAACCAGCCGCTCCAGACGCTCATGTTCGCCCGCT
>CAZIIP010000120.1:0-9109 GCA_964539455.1 uncultured Rhodothermales bacterium | reverse complement strand
GTCGGACCTGTCTGAGAATGTAGTCTTGACGTATCAAAGGCCAGGCGTTTAGGATTCGCTCATACCGCGGCCTGTTCACGCTGACAGGTCCTGGGATTTTGTCGGACCTGAAAAACAGACCCTCTGTTTTTTATTCAACTTAAGCGCGATTAGCGTCGTGACATATCTATTGTAAATAAGCAACTTACGTCGCAAGTCCGACAGCCTCCTAGTACAAAAGCCGGTTATCGCGTTCGCTGAACAGCCGGAAGACCTGCAGGCATTCCTCACGCATGAACCCCGAAACAAGAGCGATCGGACTGCCGCCCTGCCGTTTCAGGGTAGCGTTGGACACGGTGAGTTCTCTGAAACCCGCTTTCAGAGCGTCCGCTACATGTGCGCCCGATATGATACGGTCCAGTTTTGCCCAGTGACACGCCGAAAAGCACATCGGACACGGCTCACACGTCGAATAGATCTCACATCCGCTCAGATCGATTGTATTCAGCTTCAAGCAGGCGGCGCGTATGGCCTGCACCTCGGCATGGGCGGTACAATCGACCGTTTCCCACACGGCATTGTGCTCGCATGCCATTACCTCATCATCCCGGATGATACATGCACCGAACGGCGTCTGGCCCTGTGTAACACCTTCTGTCGCACGCGCTATCGCGAGGCGCATGAACCTCGGTTCCGGATCCTTCATGGATGCCCCTTTCCGTGATGGAAACTATTTAAGCGCAAAGGTGACGCTCACGTTTGCCCGTATCTCCATCTCGCCCGCAGCGTACGCCTCCGGCTCGGGTACCGCAGCGGTTTTCGGCACCCCGGCATCCGCCGTCTGCAATTCCGTCCGAAGGGGGCGCGGAAATTGAATGCCCTGTTCCCCGACCCGCAGCACCTGGCCCAGCTCCGTATCGAGTGCTCCGGCCATTAGTTCCGCTTTTTTCCGGGCGTTGATCACGGCCTCGCGCAGCGCCTCGTTCCTGACACTTTCCCGATCGCTCAAGTCGTAGCTGATGCCTTCCAGGCGATTGGCGCCTTTCTGCACGACCTGGGCGATCAGTGCCGGCAGCCGGTCCAGATCGTCGAGCTCCACTACCAGACGACGGCTGATCTCGAAGCCGATCTCGACGTATCGTCTGGTTTCGCGGTCGTATTCCCGTGCGGGCCTGAGACGCAGACTCTCCAGCTTGATCTTCTGTTCGGCCACACCCAGGTCCCTAACGGAATTCAGCGCCGCGGCAGCGGCTTCCGCGTTGCCGGCACGCGCCTCTTCCGGATCTTCCGCGGTCGAGACGATGCCGAATCGTACCGTGGCGATGTCCGGTATGGCGGTAACGCTTCCCTCTCCCGAGACGGAGATCGTCCGGTCCGCCGGGTTTTCCTGGGCAATGCTGGACATGTGTAAGCCGGTTAGTGGGAGCAAGAAGAGACTAAGCAGAATTCGGAGTGCGATACGCATGCTGCTTCCTGTTGGTTTATCGGTGCAGAGGGTCCGCTTTCTCCACCGGCCCGCTTATGGATGAAGGCGCCCCATCAAACGGGGAAACGGGATGGCTTCACGGACATGGGGTAGTTTACAAATCCAGCTCAGTGTCCGTTCCAGTCCCAGGCCAAAACCACTGTGTGGTACCGTGCCGTACCTGCGTAGATCGAAATACCAGGAGAACACCTCTTCCGGCAATCCGTGTGCATCGACCTGGTTCTGGAGGAACTGAAGATCGGTTGCACGCTCTCCGCCCCCGATTATTTCACCATATCCCTCCGGCGCCAGCACGTCCATTCCGAGCGCGAGGCGATCATCTTCCGGGTCCCGTTTCATGTAGAACGCCTTGACGGGCGCCGGATAGCGGTGCACGATAACGGGCCGGTCAAAATGCCAGGTAAGCAGCGTTTCGTCACTGCCACCGAAATCGTCGCCCCATTCGAAGGCTGCTGCCGAATCCCGCCAAAGCGGCAAGTTGCGGAGCTCCTCCTCGATATCTGCAAGACGCCGGTTTATCTCTATTTCCCTCGCGTCAATTTTCCGTTTTTTCCACTTTTTGGCCTGACCGTATTCCTTCCGGTTGACCTCGGCCTCCTCCCCCAGTTTCTGCTGTTCATCCTTCAGATCTTCGATGCGCCGGTCGATCATTGTCGTCGTTTCGGCACTCCTCACAATATCCACGGCATCCGAGTAGGCCACCCGCGGAAACGGAGCTTTCACGCGCTGGAGAGGTCCGAGGTCACGGTCGAGAATGCCGAGCTCTTCACGACAACCGTCGACCATGTCTCCGGCCAGGCGCTCGATCAGTGCCTCGGCCAGGTCCATGTTCATGTTCAGATCGTAAAATGCCATCTCCGGCTCGATCATCCAGAATTCCGTCAGGTGGCGGCGGGTCTTGGACTTTTCCGCCCGGAACGTCGGACCGAACGTGTATATCCGTCCGAACGCCATGGCCATGGCCTCGCCGTGAAGCTGGCCGCTTTGCGTGAGATAGGCGGTCTCGTCGAAATATTCGGTCTCGAACAACGTCGACGTTCCCTCCACGGCATTTCCGGTGAAGATGGGCGCATCCATCTGAAGAAATCCCCGCTCCTGGAAGAAAGCATGGATTGACTGGATCAGCCGGTTTCTGATTCGCATGATCGCCCACTGTCGCCTGCTCCGGAGCCAAAGATGGCGGTGGTTCATCAGAAATTCCACGCCATGCTCTTTTGGCGTGATCGGGTACGGTTCGGCGAGGGAAACAAGCCGTACACGCGTCACCTCCACCTCGTATCCGCCGATCTGTCGCTCATCCTTCTTAACGCGTCCGAGAATCTCGAGCGCAGTCTCCTGACCCGCATCCGAGGCCACCCGCCAGGAGTCGGCTGGAACGCTCTCTTCGGCCGTAACGCATTGCGCCATGCCGCTTCCATCCCTCAGCACCAGAAAGTGGAGGCCCTTCGAGCTGCGCTTATTGGACAGCCAACCCCGGATGGTCACTTCCTGATCGACATGCTCCTTGAGATCCTCGATGTAAACGAATCCGGTCTTCATGGGTGATTTTTCTTTCCGATCAGCTGATTCGCTATGAATGCGTAAACGCGGGAAGATAGCGCAGCGGTGCGTTTCATCCCCATTTCGCGCTCGATCGTGACAGAAAACGCTTGATTTGCTCCTCACTGACCTTTCCTTCGCGCAAAACGACCGGCCCGCCGTCGCCTGCGCGAACCACCGTAGAGGGCATGTCGTCAAGCGGTACGCCGTTGTCTATCGCCAGATCGGCTTCCGCAATCAGCCGGGATTCTATTTCATCAAACCGGACAGGTGGCGGATGACCACTCGTGTTGGCACTGGTTGAAATCAGAGGCACGCCTGCCGCTGCAATCAACGATCTGCAAAACGGATGTATCGTCCGGCGGATGCCCACCATCGTCGAGTCGCCGATGGCTGCCCACGGTGCGTTGCGCGACGCCGAAAAAAGCAGGGTGAGGCTACCGGCATCGGGGTGCTGCATCAAGAGGCGTTCCGACCCGGAGATGTCCTCAATCCAGTCCAGCACACGCTCCCACTCGTCGGTCAACACGAGCATGGGCTTGTTGTCCGCACTTTGCTTAATCCGCCGGACGCACGTGGCTACTTCAGGATTCGTTGCATCACCGCCTACCCCGTACACGGTCTTTGTGGGATACACGATCACACCTCCGGAAACCACCACTTCGCATGCGCGCGCTACGGCATCGGAGGGACGGTGCTTGAAGGACAAGGCGATACCCATGGATCAGGACCGTCGATCGGCTAATAAACGCTCAAATCGGATTGCAGGTCGACACTCTGGCGTTCTCCCGGCACATCGGAGTGAATCAGTTCGAAATTGTTGAAACCCATCCGGTCGGCAAAAATGAACATGCCCGGTCCAAATCGCGGGATGTTCGTATAGGACCAGATATAGTGCGGCGCCTGCCCGTCCACGTTCAGCTTGTCTTCAATATCGTCCGGTATGCCGTACTTGATAATCACCCGGCCACGGTCGGTCTGCCAGCCTTCCTTGTTGCCCGTTCCGTAGCGATCATCTGCATAGATCAACCGGAACTCGAACTCCTGTCGCGACACTGCACCCGCGATTCCCGGATCTGTTGCCCGGTTTTCCCAGAAGGCGGCGATAAACCGGCGCTTCATCTCCGTGGTACGCATCCGGCGCATGCGCCGTTTCTGATCATCCGATGCGATGATTTTGATCTTTTCGAAATGCTCGTCGACTTCGTCCTCCGACATCCGACTGACCAGTATCTGGGCGTCGGTCACCTCGTCTGCGGCAGACCGTCTCTCGACACCGGGATTGTAGACGAAAAACTTTTTCTCCCGTTCAGCAACCACGTCGCCGCCGGCGGTGAGTGCCTGGAGAACCAAACGGTAGGATCCGTTTGCCAGACGAGACAGGTCGAAGGCGCCCATTACGGCATCCCGCTCCGACGGGAGCGCCCGCGATTCGTGCTGCAATCCCTGGAGAGGTTCTATCCGGTGGGGCTCGCAGATAAATGCCCGATACGTCTCGGGTGGTGAAAGAGACGGGTCCGCCGGTCCGTACGCTTCGGCATAATAGTGCAGCGTATTGAGCCCCTCTCCGAATAGCAGACGGGGATTCGGCTGGATGCCGATGCCGGCGCGCCGGTAGGCCACATTGACGGTCGAATCGCGGGTGATCAGACCCGAGAGCACGATGTCGGAGAATGCCGTTCCGTCTTTCCCGGACAGGTCGCGGACATTCAATTCTCCTTCCATGGAGAACGGCTGGGGCACGACGTCTTCACCTACGGTAAGCAGCAAGTCGTACCTTCCGGGCATCAGCTTGTGCGAGAATTGGTGGAGAAATACCCTCCCTTGTCGTATTTCCGTCACCTCTCCCACTGCGAAGTGCAGGTTTCGCGTGATATCGACCTCATCGCCGAATTCCGGTGAGCGCGGCCGTACCACCAACTGAACGGGCAGTTCGACACTGTAGCCGGCACTATCCACCCTGAATGGAATTTTAATCGCGTCAAAACCGAGGAATATGGATACCTCCGTATTCCCGTCCGATGCGGCAAACTGGGATATCTGTGGATCGACCGAGAGCGGTTGGGCACCTAAGCCGTGCCAACCCAGAAACAATATCGGCAGGATTCGCGCAGCAAGTGCAAGTCTGCCCGTGATGATGGACCGGAGAGCCGGTTGGTAATGACTGCACATGAACAATTTGTTCGCCAAATGTAAGCCCGTGATGTAATGTCGCTTTGGGTCATGGTAACGAGGGAACAAGCCAACCGATCCCGCCGGATTCCGGCATGGCGGAGAACGCGGCTCCGGACGGACGATCCCGGCGCACCCCGTCAGTATGTGGCAATCAGGTCGGCGGCCGCATCCCGGAAAATCGCGGGCCATGTTGCGGGTGGCATCGCTTGCCAGGCGATTTTTTCGCGGCGGACGGGATGCTCGATGCCCAGCCGGATACAGTGGAGGGCGAGGCTGCGGTCGTCGAGGGTGGCTGAAGCGCCGTATCGAACATCTCCCAGGACGGGAAAGTGCCGCGACGCAAATTGCAGCCGGATTTGATGAGGCCGTCCCGATTCCAAATGAATTTCAACCAGCGTCTTTTCGCGTGCCACATGAACCGCGCGCCATGTCAACACGGCGCGGCGGGCGCCTTCTGCTCCTTCCGGAACGATTTCGGGCTGACGGCCCATCTTTCGAATAAAGTCAACCCAGTGGCCTTTTTCACCGGGCGCACCCTCGACGATCGCAGCATAACGCTTCTCCACCGTCCGCTCCCTGAACTGCTTTCCCAGTCGCCCTGCAGCTTTCGATGTACGGGCAAAGACCATCACACCCGAAGCCGGTCGATCGAGCCGGTGCACCAGGCCGAGATAGACGTTGCCCGGTTTGTTGAATCGTTTCTTAAGGAGCGCTTTGCCCCATTCGAGCATGTCGAGGTCTCCGCTCGCATCCTTTTGCGAAGGCATGCCGGGTGGCTTGACGCACACCAGCAAGTGGTTGTCGAGATATCGCACCTCAGGCGTCACGTTTCCGGTGTTCGGCGTGCTTCGGTGGGGGAAATGCGATACGGAACCTGCCGGCCTTCTCCCGGAGACAACAGCCAGAACGGCGGCAGCGGTTCCCGACTGCTTTCAACCGCCCTGACCAGGCGGCTGGGCGCTTCCTCGAATGCCTCGTCGGCGAGGGCAAACGTGTCGAAATGGATACCCACGCTAACAGCCGGTTTTAGACTCCGATGCGCTTCCAACGCATCCTCGGGTGACATGTGATGTTTTTTCATGAACCACCTGGGCTGAAATGCCCCGATCGGAAGAAGTGCCAGACGGATATCGGGAAACTTCCGCTTGATGGCCGAAAAGTGGTCCCCGTATCCCGTATCGCCCGCAAAGTAGACCTTGCCGCTGGGACCTTCGACGACAAATCCGCCCCAAAGCGACCTGCATCGGTCAAACGGACCACGAGCAGACCAATGGCGCGAAGGTACATAGGTAACCTTCAGGGGACCGTGCGAAGCCGATTCCCACCAATCGCATTCGGTAATGCGCCGCAGATCCGCTCGTTGGAGAATCTTGCCGTTACCCAGGCCGGTACACACATCCGGTTGATGCCGTTGCGCGATCGACTGCAGCGTCGGTACATCCATATGATCGTAATGGTTGTGACTGACCAGCAGCAGATCGATGTCGGGCAACTGGTCGAATGCAAGACCGGGTGCGACATGGCGCTTGTTTCCCAAAAACCGAGTCGGACCGGCGCGATAGGACCATATCGGGTCGGTCAGGATGTTGCGACCATCCATTTGTATGAGGCACGTGGCATGCGTGATGAAGGTGATTCGCAACCGTCCGGAATCAACCGCGGCGGGCGGCGCCGGACCTGAAAGGACGTCGATGAATCCGGGCCACTCGGGTGGTTTTCGTGTGAATTGCCACCGCAATATCGCCCGCCAGTTCGGTGGGGAATCGTCGAAGCCGGAGACAAATCTACGCCCGTCGCGCTTCGCACCGGTCAAGCGCTCGGGAATTTCGGACAAACCGGCTTGTTTATCGGGTGAATCGGGTTGTGTAGACGGTTTCATTGCCGGCATTATCGCGGGCTGTGAAGCGAAGTGAATGTGTACCTGACGCGATTCGGTCATCGAAATGGTGAATCATCATGTCGGATTTTGCATCGTAGACAAATAAAATCCAATCGTCGTCCACCGTCCCGGCGTAGTGTGCGAGACCGGACAGTTCGTCCTCCACTTTGAGACGAAGGGTTCCCTGCAGGCGGAAATTGTTCGCCCGCGGAAAACCGAATGGTCTGATTTCGGGTCCCAGTGTATCGACGGCGATATAGACGTTGCCGAAAGACCGCGTTGTTGTCGTGACATACCCGTTATCGTACTTCCCGCCGAGGGAGTAGAATCGGTCACTGTCGGTGTCGAGCAGGGCAACGAGCGCCTTGCTCCTTAGCGACTCGGGCAATCCGGTTGCCTCGATAGAAAGCTCGTAAGGCCTGTGTAGCGGAACGAAGCGGTCGTGGATCTCGTGAAGATCCGAAAATCCGGCTGAATAACGGCCGTGGGCGGCATATCTAAGCGGCAGATCATCGTAAACGGCCCCGGCGGGAAATTGAAGCGCAATGCCCGGCGCGGTGTATACGTGTGGATAATTGTACGGGACCAATGTGACGTACGGTACCGGCGTACGCGGCACTTCGATCGGTTCATCCGCCCAGGTTATCGGTATCGGCAAGATGGAGCGGTTTCCCATCGCATCTTCGATCTCGTATCGGACCTGTGCCGCTTGCCCTTCCCGAACGTTCAGCCAGCCGTCGCCCGTTTGAAGATAAATCGGCAGCCGATTGCCGGGCAGTACATAGCTACGCTCAGTCCAGCGCCGGTTTCTCAGCCGCTCCTCGTAGTCGATATGGGCGTTCAGATAGCGGTTCTCCGAAAAGCGCAGCCGCTCCATTTCATATCCCCACAGGAGCGAGTCATTTGCGGTCAGCCGCACGCGGTAGGCACCCAAACGGAAACCGGATCCATTATGGGTGTCCCGTATTTCGATGCCGAATCCGACGCGTCCGCGGGCCTCGATCCGATCGACTCCCGCGATCCGGTGGGACCGCCCACCACCGGCCACGGGAAACCGGGCCGGTTGCAGCATGGAGACCGTGACCGGTTGGCCGTGAGTGCGGTGCACGACGGCGAAACTCTCGGGATCCCGGGTGTAAACCTTGACGCTCCGAACACCCGGAGGATGGGTGTCGGACACCGGCATACCGAATAATATCGGATTGATCGGATCCTGTGTCTCCGTCTCGCGAATTTCGAAGTGAAGATGCGGTCCGCCGGAACTACCCGAATTGCCTGAAAGTGCGATGACCTCGCCTTTCTCAACCGGAAACCTGCCGGGTTCCGGATAGAGTGTCACCGCAAACCGCTCCTGATCATACTGCGCTCTTTTGACGTAGTCCGTGATGGGATCTTCAAAGCGGAGGAGATGCGCATAAACCGTGGTGTATCCGTTTGGATGATCCACATAGAGGGCATTTCCGAATCCGCTTGGTGACACGGATATGCGCGAAATATGCCCTTCCGCGGCAGCGTAAACGCGGTATCCGGAACGCCCCCGCGTCCGAATATCCATCCCCGTGTGGAAGTGGTTGGAGCGCATCTCGCCGAAACTGCCGGACAACAGAATCGGAATTCCGACGGGTGAGCGGAAATAGTCGGTCGGGTACGGAGTTCCCGAAATGGTTGCCGATACGACAAGTGCGATCAGTGCTATGATGGTCCGCATATACCCAAGGCCGGATCTCTACCGTTGTTGATAACCTGTTGAATGCCCTCTTCCAGATTAAAGCCTCATACCTCGTTTCACGAACGGGGGTTTCGTCACGCTATGCCACAATTCAGGCACCGTCCGCGAGGTCCCGCCAGGCGGGAACTCCGCCGAGCGCCGTCGCTTTCCGTACGGCGCGCAAAATACTTTCGGAGAGCAAATCTGCGGCAACGGTTCCCGCCGCCATCAAATCGGCCGATTTGTCTCCCGTCGAGAGTGCGAAAACCGTATCTCCATCCACAAGTGTGTGCACCGGCCGGATGCTTCGGGCAATACCGGTCTGTGCCATGGTGGCCAGAAT
>CAZIIP010000119.1:667-9111 GCA_964539455.1 uncultured Rhodothermales bacterium | reverse complement strand
AGACGTTGGTAGTTGCCTTCAATCGTCTTTTTGAGGTTGTCCAGACGAACATGCCGCTTCTGATTCTGCTTCGACAGTTGCTTGAAAACTTCCTTTCCGGACAGGGGCTTGTTGTGTTCAGCCGCATGCTGCGACCGGATCACCCTGCGGAATCTCTCCTGCCGCGGCAGAATGCCGAGATACAGCAATTCGGCTGCTGCGGTGAACAGAAGGATGAACTGCACAAACGCTCCTCCACTGGTGAAGAACGCGGTAAGCATTGCCACGATCAGGAAAATGAGGTTCCAGGGATTAAGGAACGCTTCCTTCGTGTAGTTTATATCCTCCTTGCTGCGAGCTGCCATGGAAGTAAAAAAGGGGGGTGGGTGGACTCAGTTCGGTTCAGGCGGATCTTCGCGATTAACAGACGACGTCATGCGACCGATCGTTTTGTCGGGAGGCGTCGATGACCCCTCCTCCTCCGCCTCCGGCTTGATTTTGCCGATAGTTTTGTCCGGAAGCGAATCTGCATCGGGTGCCGGTTCGTCCTCGGGGGTTCGCGCTCCGCGGGCCGTAGAATCGCCGGATGCCTTTGGAATCAGCGCCGCTTTCATCTGCGCAACGAGGTCGTCGGCTTTTTGTCGGCGCAGTTCCTCCGGCGTCAATGCCGTATCTGCCGGACCACCCCGCGCAGATTCCATTGCCATATCGAGCCGCACCTCCGCATCCAGAACCTCGCCGCTTACGGCTTGCACGGCGGCGTCGAGCTCGGACATATCGCTCGCCTGCTCCAGCGCCCTCAGGGCTTCTTTTGCACGCAACGCGCCCTGGGCACTTCGGAGACGTCTTTTGAGCTCCCTGACCTTCCTCAGGTGCTCCTTTTCCTTTTCTTTCAGCCGATCAAAGTCCTTTTTGTCCATGTCGGCAGCGTCTTATATGTGGAGATGAACGGACGGTTAGTCCGTCTGTGTGCGTTGGCGACCGACCGTCTTGTCCGCTTCACGCTCGGCTTCTTCAGGAATATCTATTCCCGGTTCACTTGCCCGTTCTTCCGTCACGCCCATCTCGAGTTTGAACTGTTTCAGCAACTCATCGGCACGAATCGCTTCCGCATCCTCTTCAATTTTGATGGCATCCATATCAACCGAATCCAGAGCCAGTTCCATACGGGCTTCATTTTTGGCCGTCTCCTCGCTGATGCGATTCAGCATCTCGTCGTGTGTGGCGTCTACGCCGGTTACCTCGAACTGCTCGAGCGTATCCGCCACCTTGGCCTGCCACTTTGCACGTTCGTGTGCCCGCAGGGCTTCCTTGGCCTCCTGAATTTTTTGTTCACGCTCGCGCATGAACACTTTCTTCACCTGCAGCGCCTTTTCATAGGCGGATTGCGCGTACTTCAGTTGCTCTTTTGTGCGCGTCATTGCCTCTCTGGTCTGTTCGAGTCGAAGCGCATACTGTTTTGCGATATCGTCTCGACCCGCCTGAATGGCCGCCTTGGTTTTCGACGTGAGGCCACGCACCTCCATCTGGTACTTTCGGCTTTCCTTCTCGAGCTGTACAACGGTAGCCTTCACCGTTGCGATATTCTCGTTCATCTCCGGGATTTGATCATTGAGCTCCCGGATGTTTTGTTCGAGAATCAGCTTGGGGTCTTCCATTCCGGAGATCAACCCTCCGAAAAGGGACTTAATCAGACGTACAAATCTTTTCCACATAGGATTACGTTCTAGGGATTGATGACGTACGGTTCGTCATTCGGTTACGGGCAACGAGTTCAAAAGATAAGGAGCGACATTTTAAATCGGACGAGCGGCTACTGGTTCTTGCCTACACGGAGAAATCCCACGTCCCACTCGCGAAACGGCCGGCAACCACCGGCGGTTCGATGTACGGCACAGACGATACATGGTAGGCATCAGTGACTTCCTGAGCCAGTTTAGACGGAAATTCTTTCGAACCCGTAAACAACCGTGCGAGCTCCTCACCCGGTTCTACGCGATCTCCCGGCTTTTTGTTGAGAATCAGTCCGGCGAGTGGGTCCACGCGATCCGTTTTCCGGGTACGACCGGCCCCGAGCCGCATGGCGATCTCTCCGATAAGACGTGCATCCAGATGCACCACAGTGCCCTTCATCTTCGGCGGAGCGCAAACAGTCTGCACCGGAACGAATCCATCCCGATCGAGCGGATTGTCCAGTATTCGTGTGTCACCGCCCTGTGCGGAGACCATCCTGCAAAACCGTTCAAAGGGTTTCCCCGACTGCAAACTCTCGGCCGCTTGTTCCCTGCCTTCATCAGCGTTACCGGCGACTCCGGCCAGCGCGAGCATCTCTCCCGTCAGTATTGTAACCAATTCGGTCAGTTCCGGAATCGTTTCCCCGCGGAGCATTCGGACCACATCGACGATTTCCGGCCAGTTGCCGACCCCATATCCCAGTGGACGGTTCATGTCCGTCAGCAGGGCGACGATTTCTTTCCCGAAGCGGCCGCCTACGGATACCAGACTTTCCGCCAGTTCCATCGCCGAGGACCTGGTCGTCATGAAGGCACCTGATCCGAATTTGACGTCAAGTACCAGACCGTCGATACCGGCCGCAATCTTTTTGCTGAGAATGGAAGCGGTGATCAACGGCACACAGGCCACCGTGCCGGTTACATCGCGCAGCGCATAGAGCTTCCTGTCCGCCGGTGCAATCTCCCCGGTTTGTCCGGTGATAAAGAGCCCCACCTCATCCAATTCTCTTTTCATCTCAGCCGCGGTGAGGTCTGCCCGGAAACCGGGAATGGACTCCAGCTTATCGAGCGTGCCGCCACTGTGTCCCAAACTACGTCCGGAGATCATGGGGACATGCACGCCCAATTCCGCAACGAGAGGCGCCAGCACCAGCGACACCTTGTCGCCTACACCTCCCGTGGAATGCTTGTCCACTTTCAGACCCGGAACGGATGTCAGGTCGAGCACTTCACCTGAGGCGATCATGGAGCCTGTCAATGCCACCGTTTCCTCATCATCCATCCCTTGCAGGTATACCGCCATCAAAAACGCACTCATCTGATAATCCGGCACCTCCCCCGCCACATAGTCTGCAATAAGCCGGGCGATTTGATCCCCTGTCAGCGGAAACCCATCGCGCTTGGCGGCAATGCAATCAAGTGTGTGATTCGATCCGGATGTATGCATAATGAAAAAAGGGCACGCTCTTACGTTGCCGGAGCGTCCCCTGCAGTATCCTTGTTATCGCCCGCCACCGACGGACGTTCGTTAACGATCGCTACTTTTCCTTCGACTCCTTCTTCTGCTGCACCTTGGCATACCGACGGCGGAATTTCTCCACACGGCCGGCCGTATCCACAAATTGCCGCTTGCCCGTATAGAACGGATGGTTCGTGCTGTCGACGTCCGAAGTGTAGGCGTCCGTGCCCATGGTGGAGCGGGTTTCAAACTCACTGCCGTCCGCCAGCTTAACCTTGATTCGTTTGTATTCGGGATGGATGCCTTTCTTCATCGTTCCAAAGCCCGTAGAAGCTGAAAAGGTGATTGTTGCAATTCGCGTGAGCGTATATCTTAGCAACGACAGCATAATTTGTTCCATACACGATCTCTCCCGAAGTTGCCGGGAGGATTCCGACTCCGTAGCAACCGGGATGCAACCGACGCGCGTTTGTAAACGTAGCCAGTATCATTCGGTTGCCACACGACGCTTACGGAGTTTCACCGATTCGGGTTGATCCTATCTGCTAGTCTATGTTTGATTTCTCTTCCGCGCCTGTTACGCTGACGCTTCTCCTGGCCAATGTGGGCGTGAGTCTTTACGCGCTTCTTGTCGACCAGTCGCTCATCGATCGGTTTGCATTCGTGCCCGATCGGATCCGGCGTCATGGCGAGCGTTACCGCATGCTGACCTCCGGTTTTCTCCATGCGAATTTTGCGCACCTCCTGTTCAACATGATCACGTTGTATTTCTTCGGCCCGACAATCGAGTTGGTGATGGGACCGATCTCGTTTCTATTGATTTACTTCGGATCGGCTATTGCGGCATCTTTGTGGCCGATGTACAAATACAAGGATGTGCCGGAATATGCCGCTGTCGGAGCCTCGGGATCAATAGCGGGTGTTTTGTTCGCGCACTGCCTTTTTTTCCCGCTGAACAAACTGTATCTGATGTTTATTCCGATCGGAATTCCCGCGGTGATTTTTGCCGTCGCTTTTGGCGCCTTCTCCTACTATGCGGCGACCAGACCTTCCGACCACTCTACTTTTTTCGGCCGCATCGCACACGAGGCACACCTTGGCGGCGCATTGGGCGGTCTCGCTATTACGCTTCTGCTTGAGCCCGGTGTTCTTGGCATTTTCTTCCGGCAGATACTGGGGGTTTTTTAGGCTTCGAACGGCTCTTTGCACTCTGCTAGCGGACGACCGCGTACTGCCCGGAAATCTCAAGCTCCTGTCCGATTGCGGTTACCATTTGAAGGCGGTAAAAATAGGTGCCCGAACCGTCCGCCGGGAGCTCGATCCGGTTTTTCCCTGCGCCGAACCGGACATTCCGCCGGGCAATGAGACGGCCCCTCACATTCACGATCACCAGCGAGCCGGTCCCATGGTGGGTTATATCCAATTCCAGAACGCGTCGCGTCCGCGATGGATTGGGGTGTACGGCATGGATATGGCTGGTTCGGTCCGGATTGTGGCCGAGTTGTGCAGGTCTGCGGCCGACCCAGATCGCATCCGCCCATGAGTCAGGTTTCGTAAGCAGACGCACGCCCTCAATGACTTTTGGCGTTTCTGAGATATGCGTCGACCCGTTTTGTGGATCGATCCAATACCCTTCGAGCGCCGATCCTCCTTGCCGGATACCGACTGTGGTTACCTCTTCCGGGAAATACACCAGCAGATCGCCGTCGAACGAAGCGATCGGGACGTACGCATCCGCATCGTTCCATGCATGGTAATGTTGCCCCGGCCGCATACCGGGCCAGCCCATATTCATGAGCAATGATTTGACCATACCGGCCTGCGCCGAACCGGGAAGGTTCATGGCTGCCAGTGGCCCGTAGCGGGGATTGTGGGAGCCGGGGAGGTCATCGGTATGCCACTGCCAGATACCGTTCGCCCCGTAGACCAATCCGACCAGGGCTCCGGAGCAAATGCTTTCCAACAGCGCCCGTCGCACATGGATATCCCGAATACGAAACGTTTCTACCGAATTGGTATCGCCCGGCGCCCAGAGATTGTGATAAATGTCCTCGTAGACGGCTTCCGCGTTCAAGACCGGCTTCAGTGGATTCAGTTCGTACCCCCGCCTTCCGGCCTTCCATGTATAATCGCCGTTGGCCAGATGTGACGACTGGTACGTGTGGAAGTCCAGCCACCGGTTCCGTTCATCGAAATAGTCGAATGAAGCGGTGTGACCTGCCGTATGTATCGTTTTCAGCCGCTTCTTCCCGGAAGCGGAATCGATCTCCTCGGCCATCTGTCGCCAGAAGTCCCGCTGTTCCGGTTGGTCGAACGTGTTGTCGCCGCCTAACACCCAGATCACCTCCATGTCTGCATAGCGTGCCCCCAGGTAGTTTGCAAGCAGTAACGCCTCCTCCCGTCTCACGGGACGTTCCCACACCGGTCCGGATCCGGCATGCACGTCCGACATATACGCCCAGAGCGGAACGATGGCGGCCGCCATACCGCGCCGGTTCATCTGGTGTACGAGCCAGTCTACATAAGCGAAGTACCCGGAATTGGGAATTCGAATGTCACCTTCGAGAAAGAACGGTTCGCCGTAGCGGTTGGTAACGCCTCCATTTCTGAGCCTTTGATGCGACATCGCCACCATTTGAATGACCGTAAAGCCCTTGGCTGCGCGATCGTTCAGGTAGGCTTCCGCCTCTTCCCTGGTGGACTTCCAGCAAATCTCCCACGCCGTATCCCCCAGATAGAAAAACGGTGTGCCGTCCTCATGCTCGAGATTACGGCTATTTGTCGAAACGCGCAGGGATCCATGCACGGAAAAGCGGTCCGCCTGTGATCCACCGGAGAAATCCGGATCGGTCCCTGTATTTGGAAGCACGGTGTCTTCCGCTTGGCCGGATATGCCGACGGACAGCAGAAACGCACAGACCGGGAGCATCCATCGAGGCGTCATTGCATACACGGCATTATGCGGCATCGCGCGGGTTATCCGGTCCGGAACGAACGTCGCGAGGAAGCCGATATTGATGGGGCCCGACGCTGTTGCGAACCGTCCCGGCTACTGGCTGACGTAAGCCAGCAGTAGCTGAACATGCGTGTTGAGCCGTTCGACCAGTGCCAGTCGCTTCAGCCTGGCGCTCGGAAGTTCTTCAAGCCGGGGCGGGGATATGCGACCCATCCAAAGTTCCATTACGTGTTCGATCTTACGTTCCGACGGAAAAGATGCTTCCGGAAGGTGGGCCTCATAGAAGTCCATCTTCCGTGCAAGACGCGCAGCTATTTGCTCGGCAACGGCATCTCCCTTTTCGGCCGATCCTTCGAGCACGGCACGACCAAGCAGATAGTCCCTGTAGAGGTAGGGCAGTCCCAGCAGCCCGGAAACGAGCGTGCTTCGCAATCCTTCATCGGATTCGAGTCCAAACATCAGCGCGCGCGCTCCGGCTGTTGCGACGAGACAAAGCGTTTCTTCGATCACCAGATCCGCTTCCATCCGCTCCACATCGGACACGACGGAAGCCGCAAGCTCCTGCACGATCGTTCCGGAACCAAGCGCCGCCATCAGCGCCAGGTCAACGGCTCGGGTATAACCGTCCAGTTTAGCTTCCATCTCAGTCAGTCCGATCGCTATTTTCATTGCGGCACATTCCGGCGGAGGCTGCCATTCTTGCCGCTCTATTGATCCGGGTCAATCGAACCTCTTCGCTTCTGGCCTTTACCTTCTCCGCTGATCGCGTCGCGCATGCTGGTGTCTGCCTGGATGTTGCGGATGTTGTAATAGTCCATAATGCCGAGGTTTCCTTCCCGGAAAGCGTCGGCGATGGCAAGCGGAACTTTTGCCTCGGCGGCAACCAGATTGGCCCGTTGTTCCTCGACAGCGGCCACCATTTCCTGTTCTTTGGCGACCGCAGCCGCTCTCCTTTCCTCCGCTTTTGCACGCGCGATTTTCAGATCCGCTTCGGCTTGGTCCGTCTCGAGCGCCGCACCGATATTTTCTCCCACATCCACATCTGCGATGTCAATCGACAGTATTTCAAAGGCGGTACCTGAATCAAGACCCTTTGCCAAGACGACTTTGGAGATGGAGTCCGGATTCTCCAGAACGAGCGCATACGTCTCCGACGAGCCGATGGTGGAGACGATCCCCTCGCCCACACGGGCGATAATGGTTTCCTCACCGGCACCGCCGACGAGGCGTTCGATATTGGCGCGCACAGTGACGCGGGCCACGGCCCGCACCTGGATGCCGTCTTTTGCGACGGCAGATACGGGAGGTGTCTCGATCACCTTCGGATTTACGGAAACCTGGACCGCCTCAAAAACCTCACGTCCGGCAAGGTCGATTGCGGTGGCCCTTTCGAAAGTAAGATCAATGTTTGCCTTGTCGGCGGAAATCAGTGAATTGACGACGCTCTGGACATGGCCACCCGCGAGATAGTGTGCCTCCAGTTTGGGCGTCTCGACATAGATCCCGGCTTTGTGGGCGGTAATCAGGCTCTTGACGATGGCTGCAGGAGGTACTTTTCGCAAGCGCATGCCGACGAGATCGCGCACCAGCTTCAAGCGAACGCCCGAGAAGTAGGCCGTCACCCACAAACCGAGGGGAACGAAGTAAAAAAGCACAATTGCGGAGAGCAGTATCAGCCCAATAAGAATGAGCCCGGAAACGCCCAGAAAGTCGGCCATCGGTCTATCGGTCTAGTTGGTGAATAATCAAGTCATCCTTTACGTCCGCGACGAAAATCACCGCTTGCGCCGCCCGTTTTTGCGAGCAGGCGGATTCCGGTTATCTCAATCTTTTTCGAAACGGATTTGCACATGTCGTATACGGTCAGCGCTGCGATGGAGACCGCGGTGAGTGCCTCCATTTCCACACCGGTCGGGCCGGTGCTTTTGGTGTACGCCCTTATATCAATCGCTTTATGCTGTTCATTCAGCGTCAACTCCACATCGATGCCTGTAAGGGACACCTGATGGCAGAGCGGGATCAGGTGGCTGGTATGCTTGGCTCCCATGACGCCTGCGAGTTGTGCCGTCGGAAGCACATCGCCCTTGTGTACGTCATTTCGGGCCACAAGCTCATACGTCTCCTCACCTACAAGCACACGGCCCTCCGCAACGGCGGTCCGCGCACTCGGAGATTTCGCACTCACATCAACCATCTGGACGTTGCCGTGGTCGTCTACATGCGTCAAGCCGGGCGTCTCTTCCATTTCTGTCGTCAAACTCGTTTTCAAGGTTGCGGCTCTCCATCAAACGGCAAGATAGACGGAGCTTTCGGAAGT
>CAZIIP010000119.1:0-657 GCA_964539455.1 uncultured Rhodothermales bacterium | reverse complement strand
AAGCGCCGGGTCGATCCCTGTAGACAATAGCGGTCGGCTTTCCCACGTAACCGGCATCTCCGTCGTCGAATGATCCGCATCTATGACAACAAACGTTGCTCAGTCTACCTCCACGGTATCCGTGAGTCGATACAACAGTCCGTAGGGATCATTTTTCAGCAATACGAGCGTTCCCTTGAAGTAGCGAAACTCATAGCTATACTCAATATCCCGGGCCGCCATTACCTCTATCATCGTCTCCGGTCCACCCGGAAGGCAAAACTGGCAATCCGAGGTATCGTAGGGGCTCAAAATGAAGTGGCGCTGGTCCATCGATTGATCGAGGGGCGTCATGAAGCCCCTGACAACAATCTCGGTGCCTTCCAGGCGGATTAGTTCCTCCTCAAACTCGGGCACCCATCCTCCGGGTTGTTGTTTGTATTCGAACTTCTCCAGCAGTCGCCACGATACTACATCGTCCGGCTGTGCACGAAGTCCGGGAGACAGGAAAAGAACCAGCCCGACCGCCAACATTGGCGTATATCCGAGGCCTTTTTCTTGCACGTATTTGATCCTACGCATCACTCTACCCAATCATCCTTTTGCCAGAATGGGAGCGATCTCCGTTCGGTAGGCCTGAATAGCCGGAATCAGCGCGGCAATGGCGCCAACGGCAAC
>CAZIIP010000118.1:7146-9180 GCA_964539455.1 uncultured Rhodothermales bacterium | reverse complement strand
AAAACCGAGTATGCCCTCGAGGGCAGCGTGTTTATCGCCGGCGCAGCCGTTCAATGGCTGCGCGACGGCCTGGGACTCGTGGAATCCGCCGCGGAGATCGAGTCACTTGCACAATCGGTGGAAGACAACGGGGGGGTGTATTTCGTACCTGCGTTTGCCGGGCTCGGTGCGCCGCACTGGGATCCGTACGCTCGCGGCACCATCGCGGGTCTCACACGTGGATCGACTGCCGGGCACCTGGCACGCGCTGCGCTGGAGGGCATTGCGTACCAGGTGGCCGAGGTACTAGATGCCATGGAAGCGGATGCCGGTACCGCTGTCGCCGAGTTGCGCGTCGACGGCGGCGCGGCAGCAAACAGCCTGCTCTTGCAGGTCCAGGCGGACCTGCTGAACGAGCCGGTCGTGCGACCAAAAGTGCTCGAAACCACCGCCCTCGGGGCGGCCTACCTCGCCGGGATAGCTGTCGGATTCTGGGAGAATGCCGATGAACTCGCCGGACAGTGGCAAGCCGATCGGGTATTTGAACCGGGGCAGGACCGGTCACGGGTGGAAGAGTGGAAAGCAGGCTGGAATAAGGCGCTGGAACGCGCAAAGGGCTGGGCGGACTGATATCCGGTCCATCGGGCGCACGTGATCGGATCAACGCAACCAAACCGAATGCACCATGAACCGCAACCACATGCTCCGCCGGCTAGGCGAGAACGCCTCCTGGGATTTCATCATCATCGGGGGTGGGGCTACCGGACTGGGAACGGCCGTCGATGCGGCATCCAGAGGTTTTTCCACCTTGCTGCTAGAGCAGGCCGACTTCTCACATGGCACGTCGAGCCGCAGCACCAAACTCGTCCACGGTGGCGTCCGCTATCTGCAACAGGGGAACGTTTCCCTGGTGCTCGAGGCCCTGCGTGAACGCGGAATGCTCTATGAAAATGCGCCGCATCTCGTCTCGAATCTGCCGTTCGTTGTTCCGAACTATTCATGGTGGGGCGGACCGTACTACGGCATCGGCCTGAAATTATACGATCTGCTGGCCGGTCGGTACGGTTTCGGAGCTTCCCGCCTCTTGTCCCGTGAAAAAACGCTCGAATTGATCCCGACACTGGAACCGGAAGGATTGCACGGAGGGGTGATTTATCATGACGGACAATTCGACGACGCACGACTTGCCATAAACCTGGCGCAAACCGCGGCCGAGCAGGGCGCGGTGTTGCTGAACTACGCCAGGGTAACCGGTATCACGCATTCGCAGGGGATGGTTTCCGGCGTCGAAGTCACCGATATGTTGTCGGGCGAGACACACACCGTCGGTGCGAAAGCGGTCATTAATGCCACCGGTGTATTCACCGACCGGATTCGGCACATGGATGACGCCTCTATCCGTCCCATGATCCAGGCAAGTCAGGGCATTCATCTTGTCCTCGATCGCGCGTTTTTGCCCGGCGATACCGCCATCATGATTCCACATACGGATGACGGAAGGGTCCTTTTCGCGCTTCCGTGGCATGACAAGATTATCGTCGGTACCACGGATACGCCCGTCGACAAGCCGGAACTGGAGCCCGCTCCCATGCTGGATGAGGTGGCGTTTCTTCTGAAACACGCAACGCGGTATCTAACCAAAGATCCGCGCGGCGAAGATGTGCAGTCTATGTTTGCCGGCCTCCGGCCGCTCGTCAGTTTCGGCCCCGACGACAAAACTGCGGAGATCTCGCGCGATCACACCTTGCACATCTCATCGTCCGGTCTCGTCACCATTGCCGGCGGCAAGTGGACGACGTATCGCAAGATGGCGGAAGATACGGTCGATCAGGCGACAGCGGTCGCCGGCATGCCTGACAAACCCGCGGTCACGAAGGATTTGCATATTCACGGGTACCATACGGAGGCGGACCGTTTCGGACATCTTTCGGTTTACGGATCCGACGCTCCCGAACTGCACCGGCTCGCAGAGGAGAATCCGGCACTTGGCGAGCCGCTGCACCCGTCCCTTCCTTATACCGGCGCAGAGGTCGTCTGGGCGGTGCGGGAGGAGAT
>CAZIIP010000118.1:0-7136 GCA_964539455.1 uncultured Rhodothermales bacterium | reverse complement strand
CATGTCAGTTGAGGACGTACTGTCCCGGCGCACGCGCGCCTTGCTTCTGGATGCCCGCGCAGCCGTCGAGATGGCGCCCGGAACCGCCGAAATCATGGCTACGGAATTGTCAAAAGACAAAGGCTGGATAGAGATGCAAATCGAGGCTTTTAACAGGCTTGCATCGGATTACTACCCCTCCTAACGACGGACGACATACCCATTGTCCGCAAATCGTTACGTTTATGTCACCATTTTTCGCTGAAGTAGTCGGCACCGCGATCCTGGTGCTGCTTGGAGACGGCGTTGTCGCCAACGTCCTGCTCAAAGACACCAAGGGCCACAATGCCGGTTGGGTATTGATATCCATCGGTTGGGGCATGGCCGTATTTGTTGCCGTGTTGTGTGTTGCGGCCGTCAGCGGTGCCCACATCAATCCCGCCGTAACCATCGGACTCGCTCTGGGGGGCAAATTCGCCTGGGCGAGCGTTCCCGGATATATCATTGCCCAAATGATCGGCGGCGCCGTCGGTGCCGGACTGGTCTGGCTGCATTACAAGCACCATTTCGCGAGAACGGAGGATGCAGACGCCAAGCTGGCGGTTTTTTGCACCGGACCCGCCATCCGAAACAGCTTTTCGAACTTTGTATCGGAGACTATTGGAACCTTCATTCTCGTACTGGCCGTATTGCTGATGGCCGTTCCGGATATCGGACTGGGCGGCCTGGATGCACTGCCGATCGGACTCGTCGTTCTCGTAATCGGAACGTCGCTCGGTGGTACCACGGGTTATGCCATCAATCCCGCACGTGACCTGAGCCCGAGAGTTATGCACTGGCTGTTACCCATACCCAGAAAAAGGGACAGCGACTGGAGATATGCATGGATCCCCGTGCTCGGTCCCATAGTCGGTGGCGCACTGGCTGCCTGGCTGTACCTCGCATTCACCTGAACCATAGGAGGCTCACCGAATCGACCGGTGCAGAGTGAAACGTATGAATGAAATCTTCGTTACATCATGTTCTGCGCCTCCTCCAGAGGCCCGTCGCATTTGTAGCAATATCGAGGAACAATAATGAAACGGACGTATCAACCTAGCCGCCGAAAGAGAGCGAATACACACGGTTTCCGTGCTCGTATGTCGAGTCCGGGCGGTCGCAAGGTGCTGAAGCGACGCCGGGCGCGGGGACGATCGCGGCTCTCGGTGACCGATTCAAGGGCGGGCAAGTAATCCAGTGTTTTTGGCGGACGATGATACGACGCCGGTGATCGTTCCGGATCGAACCCTGCCACGGAGTATGTCGCTCAAGCGTCGAAGTCTCATTCGCCCCCTGTTCGACAAAACCGATCCGGATGTCGTCTCCGAAGCCGCAGGCTGCGTGCGCATCCTTGCACGTGGAGTGTCCGTACGCGAAGCACGCACCGTACACCGGTTGCTCGTTGGATTTGCCACAGGTGGGAAGCGCAGTGCGGTGGCGCGCAACCGCGTCAAACGACTCCTGCGGCAGGCCTTTCGCCACCAGCGTGCCGAGTTGGAGCGCAACCTGCCGGCGGCGATTGAGAAGTTGACCATTATGATCGTCTTTCGCGAGCATGACCATCCGAATGCCGCTACGGTAGCTGCAGATATGAAACGGGCGATTGCCCGGCTGACGAAAACGCTCGAGATACGCTACGCCGCGCTTTCTTGACCATCAGATTTTATGGACCGCAACGCAATCGTCGCCAGTGTACTGATCGCCCTGATCATGGGGGTCTGGCTCATTTGGTTTTCACCCGAACCCCCTGCGCCTGTACCGGAATCGGAGATATCGGAAACGGTCACGCCGGAGGAGGATTCCCTCGCGGAAAACGGCGAGCAGGAAGCACCTGAAGGCGCAACGGTTTCGGAAACCGCCACGAACGTAGATTCGCTGTATCTGGACGCCACAACGGGCACCGAGAGGAGCATCACCGTCATTACCGATCTCTTCACGGCCGTGCTCTCGACCAAAGGGGCTACGCTCACCTCGTTCCAGCTTTCCGAATACAAGAAATTCGACCAGGTCACGCCGGTTCAGATCGTTGACACGACGCAGAACGGTGCGCTTTCATTTCTGCTCACGCCCCGCACCGGCAGTCTCCTGAGCACCAAAGACGTGTTTTTCTCGCTCGAGGGAGTAGATGTTGAGGGCGAGCAGGACCTCTCAATCGATGCGTCCGACGAATCGCAGACACTAACCTTTGTAGCGAGCCCGGGTGACGGGCGTCTCCGCATCAGCTATACCTTTACGCCGGGCTCGTATGAAGTCGGGCTCGAACTCACACAGGCCGCTTCGCCCTCGTTCAGCCGCGACGACGGCTACGACCTCGTCTGGAGTGGTGGTATCCCCTTCTCGGAAGGAGATCCGGAGCAGGAAGCGCGTGTGACGGCGGCGTATGCTATGAGCGGTGGAGAGCTGGTCAAGCTCGGTCTCGACCGCGAACCCACGGAGCGGGAAATCATCAACGGCGAGGTGACATGGGCCGCGGTAAAGGAAGCGTTTTTTGCCGCTTTCCTCATTCCTGAGAACACCACCGAGGGAGCCGAGCTCCAGGGGGTGCAGCAGGGTGAGCCGGGCGATTCCACCTTCGCAGAAACGTACGGCGTGCGGCTTTCGATGTCGGACATGGCGACGGAGGGTGACCGTTTCAAACTCTACATCGGTCCCTTGGAATACCGGAGGATCAGTTCGTACGGCCTGGACTTGTATGAGGTGGTCGACTACGGTTTCGGGCAGGCCATTTCCCGACCGATCGCCCGGTACGTGATTATCCCGTCTTTCAATTTCCTGAGCCGGTTCATCCCGAACTACGGCCTCATCATCATCATCTTTGCCGTATTGGTAAAAATCATCCTCTTTCCGCTCACGCGCTCCTCGTTCAAGAGCATGGCGAAAATGAGGACGCTTCAACCGGCAATGAACGAGTTGAAGGAGAAGTACGCCGATAATCAGCAGAAACAGCAGCAGGAGATGATGAAGCTCTACAAGGACAGCGGCGTCAATCCGGTTGGAAGCTGCTTGCCTCAGCTCCTTCAGCTACCGATTCTGTATGCCCTGTTTCGGTTTTTTCCGTCGGCGATCGAGATTCGCCAGGCGTCCTTTCTATGGGCCGGCGACCTGTCGGCACCCGATGTGATTCTCAATCTGCCGTTTACCATTCCCATGTACGGCAATTATGTGGCGGGCTTCACCTTGCTGATGGGTATCTCCCTCTTTGTGCAAATGCAGATGCAAGGCGGCGGTATGTCGGCGCCGGGTCAGAGCAACGCCCAGACGAAGATCTTCCAGTATGCCTTTCCGGCGATGCTCTTCTTCTTTTTCAACCGTTTCGCCTCCGGACTGAGCCTGTACTACCTGACCTACAACGTGGTCACCGCCGTACAGCAACGGTTTATTAACAAACACATCGAGGACGAGAAAGCCGAAAACGAACCGGTCAGGCCCGAACGGAGCAAAAAGCCGCGAAGCGATCAGCCGAAACGCGTGCGCGAGGCCCGGCAGCAGAAGGAGTCGTCAGACGGCGACAAGAAGAAAGGAAAGCGCAATCGATAACTCCCGGCATCTTCAAACGGTTATGGATACCATTGCCGCTATCGCAACGGCGCGGGGACAGGCCGCCCTGGCTATCGTCAGAATGTCCGGGCCGGAGGCACTGCCGATCGTGGACCGGTGCCATCTCGGTGAACCGCTACGCAATGTGCCGAGTCATACCGCACATTTCAGGCGCCTGTCCGGACCGCACGGTGAGACCATCGACGAAGTCGTCATCACCCTGTTTCGTGCACCACGGTCGGCAACGGGAGAGGATGTTGTCGAAATATCCAGCCATGGCGGTGATCTGATCCCGCAGTTGATCCTCAAACACCTCATCGACGAGGTGGCGCGGCTCGAAGAACCCGGAGAGTTCTCCGGGCGGGCATTTCTGAACGGCAAGATGGACCTCGCACAGGCAGAGGCGGTCGCCGATCTCATCCATGCCTCGTCATCACGCGCCCACCGCGTATCACTGGCCCACCTGCGCGGATCCTATTCCGAGTTGATTCACAGCGTCCGTGACAGGCTGCTGGAGGTAGCGGCACTGGTCGAACTGGAACTCGATTTTACCGAGGAGGATGTAGAATTTGCCGAGCGAAGCGCGCTGGAGAAATTGCTCGAGGAAACCGAAAAGCTGATCGACGAGCTGCTCGGTTCCTATCGCCTGGGTGCACTGGTACGTGACGGTGTCCGGGTCGTCATTGGAGGGCGTCCAAACGCAGGCAAATCGACCCTGCTGAATGCCCTGGTAGGTCGCGACCGCGCAATCGTAAGCGAAATACCGGGGACGACGCGCGACGAAATCGAGGCGGAGGCGGAATTCGACGGTTTCCGGTTTCTCTTTATAGACACCGCCGGACTACGGGAAACAGCGGATTTCATCGAGTCGGAAGGAGTGCGGCGCGCCGAACATTCAATCAAGACCGGCGATCTCCTGCTGTACGTCTACGATGTCACACACGGACTCGACGCCGGCGAACAGACCTTCCTTAAGCACCTGGAGTCCGATCTGCCCGGTCTGCCGGTTATCCGCGTGGGCAATAAGGTCGACCTGCTGGACGAGCAGCGGCAAATGAGAGACGACCGCGGAGAAATGCTGCTTTCGGCAAAAAAGGCGCTTCTGGAAGGGAAAGAGGTCGCGAACCTCAGAAAGCGCCTCGTCGAAACCATCGAGATGGGACAGGCGGATCAGGAGGCCTCACACGTCGTCGTCAATGAACGGCACAGGCGCTTGCTATTGGACGCCAAACAGGCGGTCGCTCGTGCGCGCGATCAACTGGATACCGCCTATGGCGATACGCTGTCGCTGGAATTGCGTACGGCACTCGACGCATTGGGAGCTATTGTAGGCGAGGTGACCACGGAAGATATTCTCGGACAGATCTTTTCGCGCTTCTGTATCGGGAAGTGAGCCGGCGGTGGTTGCCGTTGGACGGGTTTCTTCAGATCCGCACGCCGAACGGTCGCACAGAGCCTCTCTCCGATTCCGCTCTGGACCGGCATCAAGACACTTGTTCACGTAGACGGCGTACCTGAACTGGATGTGTCGCTCCGATCGAAGTTTGTAAATGGCATTTTGGATGCTTCATCATTATGGTTTGAACAGGTAACTTTGTGGTTTCACATAGCCATGAAATTGGAAACAGTCGTGTGAGTAGGCAAACGACGAAATGGTGGAAGCCGTGCGTCAAGGTGTTGCGCGTCCATCAGTGGTCCAAGAATCTACTGGTGTTTCTTCCGCTGCTTTTGGCGCACGCCGTTGAAGATATCGGAGCGCTCGTCAGCGTTTCAATCACATTCGTTGTGTTCTGTCTGGCCGCATCCGTTGTCTACATCCTGAACGACATCCTCGACCTGCAAAATGACCGGATCCATCCGCGGAAGCGACACCGCGTGATCGCCTCGGGTGACCTCTCGACAAGCTCGGCCCTGCGTTTGGCAGGCCTGCTGGCCATTATCGCCATATTGTTGGTGGCGGGCTTTCTTCCGGCGGCGGTCGCCGTCGTTCTAGTCATATATCTCGCGCTCACACTGCTCTATGGTGCCGTCCTAAAACGTATAGCGATCGTTGACGTGCTGCTCCTTGCTTCCTTTTACACGCTGAGAATCATCGCCGGCGGACAGGCCGCTGCCGTTGAAGTCTCGGAGTGGATGCTGCTTTTTTCGACGTTCTTCTTTCTGAGTCTGGCACTCGTAAAGCGGACCACTGAATTGTCCGCAGCCGGCTCACATGGTGCCGACAGGATTGGCGGACGAGGATATCGAAAATCCGATCTCCCGCTGGTGGAGATGCTTGGCATTTCCAGCGGTCTTGTTTCCGTGCTCGTGTTCGCGCTGTATGTCAACAGCAGTGAAGTCAGGTTGATCTACGCTTCACCGCGCATTCTCTGGTTGATGCTGCCGCTTCTGCTTTACTGGATTGCACGAACCTGGGTGGCCGCGCACAGAGGCGAGATGGACGACGATCCGGTGGTATATGCCCTCCAGGATCCTCCATCATGGTTTGTACTTTTGCTATCCGTCGGCGTGGTTTTGGCTGCGACCGCCTTATGAGTTTGCACGTGCACAACGGCTGCGGGCGTGTGTGGAGGCAGCGCAATCAATTGAGCATATGAGCCGATACAAATCCTGGGGTAGATTTCCCAAGCACGAAATACGCGACGGTATCCGCGTATCGACGGAGCCGGGTGCGGTATTTCGCCCGTTTCGTGCGATCGACATCGCTTCGTGGATTGCGCATCTAAACCCAAAAACACACCCCTCGGTCTTGCCCTTCGGACTAGGGAGGAGTTATGGCGATGTCTGTCTCAACGCCGGGCAGACCATTATCGACATGACCCAAATCGATCGTTTTCTCGCCTTCGACGATGAAGCGGGTATCATCCGATGCGAGGCGGGTCTGTCGCTGGGAAAAATTCTCGCCGTGACAGTGCCCCGCGGATGGTTTTTGCCCGTTACGCCGGGGACACAATTTGTGACGGTGGGTGGGGCGATCGCCAACGACGTACACGGAAAAAACCACCACGCCGACGGCTCGTTCGGCTGTCATGTCACGCAGTTTGAGTTGCTTCGGTCCGACGGGAGCCGGCATATTTGCTCACCTGACCGGAATCGGAAGCTCTTTGAAGCAACGATCGGAGGACTGGGATTGACGGGGGTCATCACCTGGGCCGAGTTTACCCTGATTCCGATTCCAGGTCCCGGAATTGCTGCCGATATCGTTCCATTTTCGTCGCTGCGAGAGTTTTTTCAACTGTCTGACGAATCGTCTGACAGCCACCGGTACTCTATGGCATGGATTGACTGCCTTGCGCGAAAAAAAAGGAAGGGCCGCGGCATCTTTATCCGGGGAAATTTCGTCGAAGGCTACGAGAAAAAGCCGAAACGATCCCGGTTGTCCGTTCCTGTAAATGCCCCAACGTGGCTGTTGAACCCGCTCTCGGTGCGGCTTTTCAATTCGATCTATTACAGAAGACAACGCGCGCAGTCCAGCCCCCGGCTTACGGACTTCCGGTCGTTTTTCTACCCCCTGGATTCGGTGAGAAACTGGAACCGCATTTACGGTCGCCGCGGGTTCGTGCAGTATCAGTTTGTGGTTC
>CAZIIP010000117.1:5255-9242 GCA_964539455.1 uncultured Rhodothermales bacterium | reverse complement strand
CTTCCGATCTCGGCCTCCGAAATGAAGTCCGGCGATCGTTTCATCCTCAACGACCCTTTCCGGGGTGGAACCCACCTGCCGGATATCACGCTTGTTGCACCCTGTATTCCCTCGAACGAAGCCGGGCCGCGATTCTTTGCGGCAAACAGAGCCCATCACGCGGACGTCGGCGGCATCTCTCCCGGCTCCATGCCCATGTCGACCTCCATCGACGAGGAAGGGATCCGAATACCGCCAACCAGAATCGATACCGGGACACTGGAGAAAATTGCCGCTGCAAGCCGAACGCCGGAAGAGCGATTTGGAGATCTCAGGGCACAGACGGCAGCCTTGCGATTGGGCGTGCAACGCCTTGTGAATCTCTGTTCCAGATACGACACCGACGCCGTTGCCGCTCGGGCTAAGGCACTTCAGCAATACACGGCACGGATCATGGCCGGCATCGTCGAAAACATACCCGACGGTTCCTATTTCTTTCGTGACCTGCTCGACGATGACGGATTTGGAGCAACGGACATAGAAGTTGCATGCCGGTTGACCATTGCCGGGAGCAAGGCCACCGTGGATTTCTCGGCATCCGGCGATCAGGTTTTAGGCCCGGTCAACGCCGTTCGCGCGATCACGCAAAGTGCCGTCAACTACGTCTTTCGGTGTCTCGCGCCATCAGACCTGCCATCGAACAGCGGAGTAATGGCGCCCATTGAGGTGATCACCCGCTCCGGCAGCGTGGTAGATGCAATGCCCCCGGCGGCCGTTGCCGCCGGAAATGTGGAAACCAGCCAACGGATCGTCGACGTATTGCTTGGTGCACTGGCTCAGGCATTGCCCGAGCGCATACCTGCGGCCTCGAGCGGTACGATGAGTAACCTGACCGTCGGCGGTACGGATCCACGTACCGAGCGAGCGTTTGCCTACTACGAGACACTGGCCGGCGGTGCGGGGGCCGGCCCCCATACATCCGGTGCCGGTGCCGTGCACACACACATGACCAATACGCTGAATACGCCGGTTGAGGCGCTGGAGCATGCCTATCCTTTTCGTATCGGGCGGTATGCCATCCGCGACGGATCCGGCGGACATGGGATGCACCGTGGCGGTGACGGCATCATTCGGCGATATATGTTTACCGTCCCCGCCGAAGTGACGCTGCTGACGGAGAGACGAAGGAACGCCCCCTTCGGTCTGCACGGAGGCGAATCGGGCGCCCCGGGCGCGAACATCCTGGAGCGTGGCGGAGTACGTACGGCGCTCCCTTCGAAATGCAGCTTCCAGGTTGAGGATGGTGACGTCGTCGAGATACAAACACCGGGAGGTGGCGGCTGGGGGACCAAAGACGGCGGTGGCGGCTGATCAGCCCGGGACGTATATTCGCGCGCCGTTCCAAAGCACGAGTCGCTACGTATACAGCAGCAGAGCCCAGGTGATCACATGCCCACATGTTACCCCGTTTCGACAGGCGTGCCGCGCCCTCTAGGCGCCCACGCAACCGAATCAGGCGTTAATTTTTCCGTTTTTTCCAGAAATGCCACCGCGGTTGAACTGCTACTCTTCGATAGAAGCAACAAAACAGCCCCGTTTCAAATCGTTCGGCTGGATCCCCGCAAAAACCGCTCCTCACATTTCTGGCACGTTCTCGTTGAGGATCTTCCCGTCGGCACCTGCTACGGATGCCGGGTCTACGGTCCCAACGATCCGGCCCACGGCCACCGCTTCAATCCCAACAAGGTACTGTTGGACCCGTATGCCCGCGCAATCTACAGTTCACGATGGAACCGCGCCGATGCGTGCCATGCCGGGGACAATGAGGCAACCGCTCTCCTCGGCGTCGTAACGGAAAGCAACGGATACGACTGGGAAGGAGATGCACCACTGACCCAGCCGCCCTCCGATACGATCATCTACGAAATGCACGTGGGCGGGTTTACACGCCACCCGTCCGCGGAAGTGGAAAACCCCGGGACCTTTTCCGCCGTCGTAGAGAAAATACCCTATCTGAAGGAACTCGGCGTGACGGCTGTCGAACTCATGCCCATCATGCATTTCGACAGCAAAAGTATTATCGGCCACGCACCGGACGGGACACCCGTGCGAGACTACTGGGGCTACAGCCCGATCGGCTTTTTCGTTCCGCATGCCGACTATTGTGTCTCAGACGATCCGCTGGATGCGGCGGATGAGTTTCGAGACATGGTCAAATCGCTGCACCGCGCCGGAATTGCGGTGATCCTCGATGTGGTCTTCAACCACACCACGGAAGGAAACGAAGACGGCCCTACGATTCACTTCAAGGGACTCGACAACAGCGTCTACTATCATCTCGAAAACGACGACCGAAGTAAATACAAAAATTACTCCGGGTGTGGCAATACGATGAACTGCAACCATCCGGTTGTTGACACCTTAATCGTCGAATGCCTGGAATTCTGGGTCCGTGACATGCACGTCGACGGCTTTCGATTTGATCAGGGGAGCATTCTGGCTCGTGGACAGGAAGGCTCCGTCGTGCCGCATCCTCCCGTGGTCTGGCACATCGAACTCTCCGAGACTCTCTCTCAAACGCGCATTATCGCCGAGGCCTGGGACGCTGCCGGGCTGTATCACCTCGGTTTCTTCCCCGGCTGGCGCTGGAGCGAATGGAACGGCCGCTACCGCGACAACATCCGGCGGTATGTGAAAGGTGATGGTGGCATCTTGCCGGCCGTTGCCTCTGCGATGTCGGCAAGCCCCGAACTCTACCAGGATGACGGGCGACATCCGGCCAACAGTATCAATTTCGTGACCTGTCACGACGGTTTTACTTTAAACGATCTGGTCTCGTACAACGAGAAACACAACCTGGATAACGGCGAAGACGGGAAGGACGGGCTCGATTACAACATCAGTTGGAATTGCGGTGTGGAGGGACCGACTGACGACCCTGCTATCCAGACGTTGCGTGTCCGGCAGATCAAGAACTATGTTTCCTTGTTGTTCCTTGCCCAGGGAACACCCATGATGCTGATGGGAGATGAAGTACGGCGAACCCAGAAGGGAAATAACAACGCTTACTGCCACGATAACGAATTAGCGTGGCTCGACTGGAACCGGCGTGAGGACCACGCTGATATTTTCCGGTTTTTCAAAGAGATTATCGCATTTCGCAAGCGACACAGGGCGCTTCGACACACACGATTCTTTGACGGGAAAATCAATCCCAGAGGATTGCCCGAGATCACATGGCACGGCACACGACTCAATGATCCGGGGTGGCGGGACATCGACGGGCATGGACTCGCCTTTACTCTGGCCGGGGATGGGCAGGATGTCGATCTGCACATCATAATGAATTCCTATTGGGACGAACTCCTATTCGAGTTGCCACAGCTCGGCGGAAGACGTTGGTATCGCGCTGTGGACACCTCCCGCCCCTCACCGGACGACATCCTCGCCGACGGCCATGAACAGTTGTTTACCGGCCGTAAAATCAGCGTGCCTGCACGCGCCGTGATCGTTCTGGTTTCAAGGTAGCGATCCAACGAAGAGGACACGATTCGAATATGCGGCCAATGTGGTCCAATGGCACATAATCGCATACCTTTCTCTGGAGTGCATTTGCAGGACTGCAGCAGTAACCAACCAACCTTGTCGTGAGTGATTCCTTTCCGCTCCTAATACACGCCACACACGAAGCCGGTGCAAAGGTCGGCGGCATCGGAGCCGTATTGGCCGGACTGCTGGGTGATCCTTCGTATAACCGGTCGGTTGACCGCAGTGTGCTGGTCGGGCCGATGTACGGATGGGATCCGGTGTTCATGTCCACACTCGTTGCTCCGCGTAATGGTCTGACGATACGGTACAGCGCGCTTCATGGCATCTTCGACGGTGTCGACGAAGATCTGCGGCGCCGTCTGCAGGAGGTGGAGCGACAATATCACGTTGCGGTCCTGTACGGCACTCGCACATTCGGATCTTTCAGTCACGAAGTGCTGCTGGTTGATGCATCAAATC
>CAZIIP010000117.1:2147-5245 GCA_964539455.1 uncultured Rhodothermales bacterium | reverse complement strand
CGAATATGGAACCGGTCAACGGATTCAAGTTCTACCTCTGGCGCAACTATGCCCTCGATTGCGGTCGATACGAACATGACGGAGAGTTCAATCTCTTCGTCACAATAGCGCAACCCCTCCTCTCCGCCGTTCGTGCCTTGGCGCCTGACGAGATCATCCCCACCGGGAAAAAGGCCATTCTTGCCCACGAATGGATGGGAATGCCTTTCGTTTTCGCCGCACAAATGATCGAGCCGGGCGCCTGGCGTTCCATTTTCTATGCACATGAGACCGCAACCGCGCGCAGAATTGTGGAAGATCACGGCGGTCACGATACCCGCTTCTACAACGTGCTCGACCGCGGATTGTCGGCGGGAATGTACATGGACGATCTGTTCGGCAATCAGGACGAGTGGCATAAGGCGGCGCTGGTTTATCAAGCGGCTTCCTGCGACCGCATTTTTGCCGTCGGAGATCGCGTCGTAGACGAGCTGCGGTTCATGAGCGGGGCGTTTCGCTACCGTGACATCGACCTCGTTTATAACGGTGCCCCGCAGCAGACGACGACCCCGACGCAAAAGGCCGATTCCGCGCAACGCATGCGGGAATATGCCGCCGGCCTGCTGGGGATGCGTCCAGACTACGTGTTCACGCACGTCGCCCGAATGAATCTTTCAAAAGCATTCTGGCGGGATCTGAAAGTGCTGGACCACCTGGCGCCGCTTCTTGCAGCGAATAGAAAAACTGCGGTTTTGTTCGTCCTGGCGACAAGCCTGCCCTCCGGGCGCCAACCCGAATGGGTATACGTCTGGGAAAAAGAGTATGGCTGGCCCATAGGTCACCGCGCCGATAACGGTGACCTTGTCGACGAAGAAGTTGCGTTCTTTTTCCACGGCGTCGAACCTTTCAACCTTCGCCACCCGAATGTAAAGTGCGTTTTCGTCAACCAGTTCGGATGGAGCCGTGAGCACTGCGGTCTGCGTATGCCGGAAGACATGGATTTCCTCGATATCCGGTGCGGTTCCGATCTCGAATTCGGCCAGAGCATCTATGAGCCGTTCGGTATCGCACAGGTCGAACCACTTGCTTATGGTGCACTGACATGCCCGAGTACGGCTTGTGGCTGCATCGGTTATCTGGAAAAAGCGTCACAAGTGGTCGAAAAATCTTCCAATATTGTTACGGCGGACTACCTGAGCACACCGCCGGACCATCCTATCGACAGTGCATATGATGCATTGTACATCAACCACGGCACGCGCACGTGGGTCGAGGATCGTTGCAGCCGGGACGTTGCCCGCGAAATTGCACGCCAACTACCCGATAACGACCTGAAGATCGCGGCGTTGCTCGAATCCGGCAGAGCGCTGGCGGATGCAATGAGTTGGGAGCACGTAGTAAACGACTATTTTTTACCCGCTATTGGCCGTGCATTCGACTGAGGTCCAAACCGAAACCAAAACGTCTGTGTTTTTCCAGGCGACCTGCGCACCCAAGACACCTTTTTGCGTCCCACTCATTCAATCATTGTTCCCGCCTGACTACATCAACCGTTTCCTCCATGTCAGCCACCCGATCATCGTACCGTTTCACCGTCGACGAAAGTGAGGTAGCTGCCGTTGTGGGTGGCTACCACAGCAGTCCGTTCTCTATTCTCGGGATGCATGAGATCGCGACCGAAAAGAGCAGCAGGGTAGTCGTTCGTGCCTTTCGGCCGCTCGAGGAACAGGTTTTCGTCTGCAACCAGAACAAAGGCACCGAAACGGAGATGGTACCGTTCGGCTCCGAAGGATTTTTCGAGGCGGTACTGCCGGTACGCACCAAACCCTTTCCGTACAGGTTCAAGCTCATTGGGAAAGACGGTAGTACGTATGAGATCAATGATCCGTATCGCTTTCCCCCTTCCATCAGCGAATTCGACCTGCATCTTCATGCCGAGGGAAATCTCCTCGAAAGTTATCGCATGCTGGGTGCGCATCTCATCGAACGCGATGGTATAGCCGGCGTCCGATTCGCCGTCTGGGCCCCGAACGCGTTGCGTATCGGTGTGATCGGTCCGTTTAACGCGTGGGACAACCGCGTTCACGTCATGCAGCCCATAGGAGGAGGCATTTGGGAGTTGTTCATTCCCGGGCTCGAAGAGGGTACCGACTATAAGTATGCGATCAAGTCATCTCAGCTTGGATATGAAGTAGACAAGGCCGATCCGGTTGGTTTCTACGCCGACGTCAGACCCGGCCAGGCATCACGGGTCTGGAATATCGGCCGGCATGTGTGGGAGGATGACGGGTGGATCGAAACGCGTGCGGAAAAGCAGGATTTTCCAAAACCGATCTCCGTCTACGAAGTGCACCTCGGTAGCTGGAAACGGGTTCCGGAGACCGACGGCTTGTTGAACTACCGGGACCTTGCCCATCAGCTCGTCGACCACGTCAAGCAACTGGGTTTTACACACATTGAACTCTTGCCCATAACTGAACATCCTTTCGACGGCTCGTGGGGCTACCAGACAACCGGCTTTTTTGCTCCGACCAGCCGCTTCGGATCACCGGACGACTTTAAGTACTTCGTCGATTACTGTCATCAGCATGATATCGGCGTCATTCTCGACTGGGTGCCCGCCCATTTTCCGAAAGACGGACACGGCCTCTCGTTTTTCGACGGTACCCATCTCTATGAACACGAAGACCCGAGATTAGGCGAACACAAGGACTGGGGTACAAAGATTTTCAATTACGGGCGTGACGAGGTCAGGAATTTTCTGCTTTCCAGTGCCCTGTTCTGGCTGAAGGAGTACCATATCGACGGCCTGCGGGTCGATGCCGTAGCCGCTATGCTGTACCTGGACTACAGCCGCGAGCAGGGTGACTGGATGCCGAATCGCTACGGCGGCAGGGAAAACCTCGAGGCCATTTCATTCATCCGCCGGCTGAACGAGGTCACACACCAGGAGTGTCCGGGCATCATCACCATTGCAGAAGAAAGCACCGCCTGGCCTATGGTGACCCAGCCGACCTACACCGGCGGACTTGGCTTCGATTTCAAGTGGAACATGGGATGGATGCACGACACACTGGAATACTTTACAAAGGATCCGATCCATCGGCGTTTTCATCAGA
>CAZIIP010000117.1:0-2137 GCA_964539455.1 uncultured Rhodothermales bacterium | reverse complement strand
GTTTAGCCTGATGTACGCCTTCACGGAGAATTTCATGCTGCCGTTCAGTCATGACGAGGTGGTGCACCTGAAGCGGTCGATGCTCGACAAAATGCCGGGCGATGTCTGGCAGAAATTTGCCAACCTCCGGGCTATGTACACCTATATGTTCACCCACCCGGGAAAGAAACTGCTTTTCATGGGGGCCGAATTCGGACAATGGAGAGAGTGGAGCGAAGCCCGCAGCCTGGACTGGCACCTGCTCGACGATACGACCCACCAGAAGCTGCTGGCCTTCGTCTGCCGGTTGAGCTGGATGTATCGTGAAGAGCCGGCGCTTCATGCCGTCGACTTCGAGTGGCACGGTTTCCAATGGATTGATTTCAGCGACGCCGACTACTCCGTAATCAGCTACGCCAGGCGATCGGGCTGGCCCGACGATACCATGGTGGTGGTGGTGAACTTGACGCCGGTTCCCCGCCTCGGCTACCGGATCGGACTTACGGATCCAGGGTATTGGCGACAGATGCTCAACAGCGATGCCCCGGAATTTGGCGGTTCCGGCGTCGGTGTCGTGGACGCCGTCGAGGCCGAGCACGTGCAGTGGCAGAGTTGCGACTACAGTGCAGTGGTGGATTTGCCACCCTTGGGCGCACTGGTTTTCAAGCGGTAGCAGCATCTTTCCGCAGGTTTCCCTTCACCATCGGGATATCGGGGAGCGTTTCGGATTCGCCTTCATCCAAGGGAGTCGAAGCACAGAAGAAGCTGCATTTCAAGGTCGATCGGATGCCCCTGACCCGATTGACGATCAGCGGCCTGCCGGCTGCGCCCGGCAGCGGTCACAACTATCGTCCCGTAGTAAACGAGGGTAGCACAAAAGCGGTATGCCTGCCGCATACAGACGCGCCAAGGCGCCGGGTCGTTTGCTCTGCCTACCCTTGTTCCTTCTCCCCTTGTTCCTCCTCCGGCCGCTCCGGCCGGCCGGTGGCCAGGTCGTTCCAGTGAAGTATTGCATTGAAGACCAGGCCGTGCGAGCCCTGTGTATTCCACCGACGGACCGGGCGGTTGGCAAACAGCACCACATGGCCATCCCCTACCGGCACATCGACAACGGCCGGCTTGCCGGCAATGGCCTGTTCGCCTCGTAGCATGCCACTCATCAGAATATCTTCCTCGGCAAATTTGACCACCATGCGCGGCACCTGCTTCCACAGTTCATCCTGGTACCACTCCGGTAGCATGTAGCTTTCGACATCCGTGTCGATGCGAAAGACGGGCTGCTGGTTGAAGTAAAGCGGGAATACGTCTTCGTAGCCATAGACGATCGGTGAAAGCGTGTCCGCAACCACAGACCGCATGACGGAGCCCCTGGCCTGGAGGCCACGGGGTTGCGTAATGGATATACGCTGCGTAATGCCCATGTCAATGACCAACGCGCTCGACGATCCTTCCGTGATGAACAGCCCTCCCCTTTCGATGAATGCCTTCAAGTTTGCCACTCCCTCAAATCCCATTCCTACACGCTGGTCCTCCGTTTCATCGATCACGCCGATATTCGGCGTCTCCGGCGTGTTGCGCCACGGCAACGGGTCCCCGATACGTGGCAGTCCGTTTACCAGCAGCCGAGTCGAAGCATAGGTGCGCGGGAACACAAGAACATCAAACGCGGACAGATCCTGATCGGCGAGGTCCTGCTCGGAGAGATAGATATACGGTACATTCAACGTGTCGAATGCGAACCGCCACCACCCGCCGTCCTGCGGGGTAGAGACCCACGTATGAATCAGACCGATTCTGGGTACTTCTACCGGATGCGTTCGGACATCCGGTTTCGTCGTGAGTCCGTGAACGACCAAACCTGTGCGCTCGGCATCTTCCCTCAGCCGATCGGCAACCTCTTCCTCATTGTCCCCCGATGTGATGATGAAGCTGCCTGCCGCAAATTCCTTACCTGCTGCTTCGAATTTCTCTTCCGCCGCTTCGATGTCGAGCCCAGGCAAGCGGAAACGGAGGGTGTAAAAGGCATCATCCGTCGTATTGTCGATAACATAGTAGCGCGCACTACGATCTCCGGATAGGACGCCTGAAACCGCAATCGATTCATCCAGCAGTGACATTTCCACGTCATAGACTTCTTTCGACACCACCTTGCAAGCAA
>CAZIIP010000116.1:3544-9286 GCA_964539455.1 uncultured Rhodothermales bacterium | reverse complement strand
CGAGTGTGAAACCACAATTGTCGAGCTGCGAGATGATCTGCTTGTCCGTGTGGCGGTACATCGTCACTTCCTCTCCGGCATCGGTTTTTACCTGGGATGAGGCATAGGCCTCGTCTCCCTCCCGGCGCTCGATACTGAATCCGAAAAGGCCGCCTTTCTTGATGATCCGCGCGGTCTCGCAAACGATGGGGTTGAGCTCTTTTAGAAAACTCAAGACGGCCAGCGAGATGATGTGATCGAACGAATCGTCTTCATACGGCAGCGGCGTATCCTTCATGTCGTGGCGCAGAAGCGTCCCGACGTAGCCTTTTCGCGCGCACTCCATCAACATGGCATCCGATTCATCGAATCCCGATACCAGAAGACCCGCCTGATGAAAGAGCGAGGACCCGAGTCCGGTGCCGATCCCCATATCGAGCACCGACTGTCCGCGCTGAATGCCCGTGAACATCAGTCCGAAGAGCACTTCATGTCCGTACCATCCCTTCTCCAGGGCTTTCTGGTCGTACGCGGCCGCATGTTCGTCCCAGTAGTCGGTGCCGTTGTCGGGTGCCATTGTCTGTCTGCTTGATGCCGTAATATCCGGAGCGCGCGAGTTTAGGGCGTAAAGCGGAAACGGTCAAGTGGGTTCCCAACACCTCCATTTACTCCACCGAATCCCGCCACTGCACATACCGCCGGTTCATCACGTTGTCGTCCTGCCGGCGATCGCCGTCCCAATAGCGTATCTCTTTCATCAGTTGCTTCCCCACCTCGAGTGTGAGACCGGAATCCAGCAGACCTTCCTCCATCGCCCTTCCGATCGCCTTGTCGAACCAACCGGTCGTGCGGATCACCAGCTGATCAGGGTAATCCCGGTGACCAGAAGCGCGAGGAGCAACACGAACACAGGTCCCTGGTTCCTGGACCCGACCACCACCGGTCTATACTTCGCTGCGCTCAGCATCCTCAGCGCAGGGATAATCGTTTCACATTTTTACATATTCACGTTTTCACCCGGCTCCGCTGGGCCGTCATTTGGCGCACAGCCCGATGTAGGCTGGTACGCCGCGGCAACCACCTCTACACCTTGACACATCCACACATGCCGTTCGCGGCCCTACTTCACCAGCACCAGCTTCTTCAGCGCCCGGAAATTCTCCCCGTCGACGCCGGTGGCCTGTATCTCATAGAAATACACACCGGAGGCAAACCGAGACAGGTCGACCTGGCGCCGGTAGCGGCCGGCGGCGAGCTTGTTGTCCTCGACGAGCAGTACCCGCTGACCCAAGGCATTGAAGATCGCCACGCGGACCTCCGCGGCTTCCGGCAGATCAAACGGTATTGTTGTCGCCGGATTGAACGGATTCGGATAGTTCTGATGCAGAGCATACGAGTCGGGTAGATCACGCGCGCCGTCGTCCTCGATCGGAACGGCCGAAACGGCCTCACCCTCCGTCTTCAGCGACTCCACGTTGCCGGCATAGTCTTCGGCGATCACGAAGAAGCGGTTCGTCACACCGAGTTCTCCCACGAAGAGGAAGTCTTCCGAGGTCAGTTCGTCCGCATATCTCTCGAAAGGACCATCGTCGCGGGAGACATACAGCGCATAGGCGCGGACACCCGCTCCTATGTCCAGGCCTTCCCAGTGAAGATTAAACGCCGCCGAGTCCTGCCTGCTTGCAAGGATTGAAACACGGCTCCTCGGACCATCGGCGTCTATCGTGTTGAAGATCGGCGGAGTGTCGATCGGGGCGTTAAGATCGAACACGATGCTCGCCTGGGCATCGATCACATCCCCGGTCTCGGCATCCAGATTTGGACGCACCGTAAAGCTCACGAAACCCTCGCCGTCAGCCTGCTCGTTATTGATCGGCAGGAATCCTGCGAACGGATCGTCACGCGGCTGATCGCCCGTCGCCGGATCGATCGAGGTGAAGGCCCAGAAGGCCTCCCCGGACAGCACGTCGATTCCGGCAGTCACATCCACAAACACGCCCAGCGAATCGACGACGTCGAGCCGGTCGCGGTAGTGCGCCGAATTCGCCGGTGGCGAAAATGTGAAGGGGCCAAACCCGAAATCGCCCAGCCGGAAACTGCGGACATCCAGATCGCTGTCGAGCATATGGTTGATCCGAACCACCTGCGCCGGTGCACGGGCCAATTCCGGATCGTTCTCGAACCGGATTATGTAGGGCAAAGTCTCCGCAAAACTTACCCAGTTTTCATCGCCCCACGCTTCCGGACCGATAATGTCGTTCGGATCGCAGGGGGTGATACGGGGTCGGCAATCGCAGTTGTTGGGCGTCGTCGGCGAGGACGAGTCCAGCTTGCGGGAATCCTTCATTTTCTGCTCGCAGTTCGCGAACTGGTCGTCACAACTCTTTTGGAAATCCTCGCTCCGTTTCATATCGAAAAACGGAAAACATCTGGTCTGGATGTTCCTCACGCAGTCGCATGCCTTGTGTTTGTTAAGGCAGGACTTGGTGATCGCCCTCGGGCGGCCGCGCGCACATATTTCCTCCGGCGTTTCCTCACTAGGACTGCCGTCCATGATTTCGTAGGCGGACGAACTTCCGAGGTCCGTCTGTGCAAGGATCGCATCGAGCGAGCCGCCGAATACCGGTGCAGCCGTCGCCTCGGACAGTAGCGCTTCGTTGTCCGCGGTTTGCACCGGTGAGGCCGCGACGTGGGTTGCCAAAGCGGCTCCTCCCCCAACCGATGCACTGGCAGCCAATTCCTCACTCATCAGACCGGCGTCCACGAACCGCTGCAGGTTAGAGGTTATCCACTCGTCCACATCAGCGGCCTGTGCAACCGTCTCCGGATCGAGGCCGGCGGCATTCTCTAATATGAAATTCCGTTCGTCGAGCAGATCGTCGATGGTCTTCCGGAGATACTCCTCGGCCGTAATTGCTTCAGCGAAGTCGGAGAAGAGATAGACCCCGGGCGAACCGGTTGAGGTTGTGAACGTGGCCTCCAGCTCTGAGCCGGGAGGTACGTTTCGTGCCAGAAGGGGTACGATGTAGACCGTATCGCTCGACAACACGTAGTCGTGCCAGACCTCAACGGTATCGGGCGGTGGAAAGATGTCGCTCATCTTCAAGAGTCCGTCGGACGTATGGACCCGCAGGTCCGGCGTGTCGAGCATCTGGAGCTGCGCCTCGAGATACTGGATGTCCACGTTGCCCGTATTCGTGTAGCGGTAGACCATCACCGCCCGGCCACCATCCCGAAAGGCCTCCGGAATCAGCTTCTCGACCGTCACGGTAGGTTCCGTCGCCTCCCGGACTTCAAAACCCTCAGCCAAGACGGCTTCCTGGCTTCCGTCCGCTCGTGCGACGACCAGATCCCAGGTCCCGAGTACCGCGTCATGCAGCTCGTACCGGACCGTCATTCCCGTCGTCGATCCGGCGTCGACGATCCGGCCTTGCACCTCATCACCCGCACCGTTTCGCAGGAAAATACGATCCGTGGCACGGAAGCCGGCGCCTTCGAGCCGGGTCGTCACCTGGCCCTGCCCGCCCTCACCTGGTGCTGCCGAGGTGATCTCGAAGCCAAGCAACTCGGCCAGGATCATCAACTGTTGCCCCTCCGCTCCGGTCGGCAATGACCTGGTCACTACCTGCACGAAATACGTGCCGGGCTCCGTGGACGGAATGACGACAACCTGTCCATCCGTGAACGGCTCCGCCGATGCGAAATCGGCCTCTCCACCGGCTGTCGGCGTCTCCCCGACGGAGACGTACAGCTCGTTCGACGCGTCGGGTTCATCACTGGAAATCGAAATACGCAAGTCCTCACCTTCCGCGACATCCAGCCGGTAGTATCGACTCTGACCTGCCGAGTACGTCTCTGTGATCGGCACGCCCGGCAGGAGCTCCTGGACATCTGTCTCGACGGTGGATTCCGAAACCCCCGTATTGTTCGAGTCGTCGGTCTCCCGAATGGTGTTCCCTATGTCGGTCCGCACAATAACGTAGTAATCCCCGGGCTCCACGCCGGGAAGCACCTCGGTGATTTCTCCTGCCGCATTGATCTTGAACGACCGGCCCAGGTCCACCTTCATGGCGGAGCTGGTTGAGCCTCCCGCCGTTATATTGATTTCGCTTTCGGCAACACCCAGCAGAACGTCGTCCGGATCCCAGACGGCGTCGGCCGACACAAAGACGGCTTCCCTCATGAAGCCCCGGGCTGGATTGTCTCCGATGTTCTCGACTGTCCAGGAAACCGAAACCTCTTCCCCGGGGACGGCCTCTTCCGGCACATCGATGGCTGCTACGGTCAGATCCGAAGGCGGGGGCAACGTCAGATCCACACGCTCGAACGTCAGGTTGTCCCCCTCCGCCAGGTGTTCATAGACATCGTCGCGCAGGTCGGTCTGAACGACGAGATAATATGCGCCTGATGCGTAGGCCGGTGCGACGGCGCGGAGGCTGTCGGTGTAGCTCTCCCCTGCGGCAAGGCCGGCCGTTCGCTTGCGCGTACCCAGCAGGGCATCATCGGCGTCGATCACGCGGTCGAACGAGAGATAAACGGCGTCGAACCATCCACTGCCGTCGGCCGAAGATCGCGTAGGGCCGTCGCCTTCGTTGGTGATCGTCCATTGGAGATTCAGCGGTTGTCCGGCCTGGAGCTCTAACGGGACGATGATGTCCATCGCGCGAAGATCAGCCGGGGGAGTCAGCGCGACCGAGAGGGGCGCTACGGCAACATTGTCGGACTCGTCGACCTCGGGCACTTCACCCTCGGCGTCAGCGCTTGCGAAAAGAAAGACATCACCCGATATGTCCTCTGGCAGCGCCACGTCTATGGTATACGTGTACCCGGCGCCGCCGGCAAGAATACCCTCGTGCTCAAGGAGCTGCAGGGACCGGTCGGAGCGTTTGTCAAGGGTATCATTCAAAGAGAGGTAGACCTCATCAAACCATTCGTCGGCAAGCGTAGCCCCGTCACCGGTGTTGGTTATCCTGATTTGAAGCTTGATTGACCGGCCTGTTGTTGCCGTCTCCGGTATCGATTCGATGGCTGCCGCAAGGTTCACCGGCGGATAGGCTCCAGCAGTGATTGCGCCGCTTCTGCCCACGTTTGGCTCCGCATCCGGAAACTCGAAGAGGCGGTCGCCGGCATCCGATTTGACATAGAGATAGGCAGTCCCATCAAGATCCGCCGGCAACGTAACCGCCACTGTTTGCTCGCGGGATGCGCCGGCGGCAAGTCCGGAGCTCTGGTTATACCGAAAGAGCGCCGTTGCCGCGAAGGGGTCCCAGGTCGGTTTGCCGGACACGAAGACCGAGTCGATCCAGTTTCTCCCGGCTGCGGCCGTACCGTTGTTTTCGACGGTATAGGTGAGGGCCACCTGATCTCCGGCTGTCACTGCAGCGGGCGCGACGCTAACGCGGGAGACTTGCAGGTCGGGATAGGGCGCGCGCGATACGTCGGCGGCCTCCGTGCTTCCGCCCCGGTTATTGTCGTCGAATGTGTGCTCGAAGACCCGCATCAGCCCGTCGGCGGCGACGAAGAAATAGCCGTCGCCGGAGACGCCGTCCGGGATGCGGACGCGCCTTTCTCCGGTGTAGGCAGCGTCCACTGCCAAGACTCCCGTATGCCCGGCGCCACCTAACGGAACGGCCGTGGATGAGTCGAAAGCGGCTGTAGGTGAGTAGTAGATGACGTCTGTCCAGACGTCGGACCGGGTGGCGCCCGGACCCTGGTTGCGGACGGTCCAGGTCAGATCGACCTGTTCACCCGATTCAGCCGCGG
>CAZIIP010000116.1:0-3534 GCA_964539455.1 uncultured Rhodothermales bacterium | reverse complement strand
GGCCGGCGCCTGTACGTCGGTCACGACGAGATCCGGGGGAGGAGTGAGAGTGATTTCAAGAGGTGCCCCTTCCCAGTTGTTGAGCTCGACGTTGAATTCGTAGACACTCCCGCGCTCGCTTTGTTTGACCCTGTCGGTCCCGGTATCCGTAAATACGAACAGGGTGAAGTCGCCGATGGCCTCATCGGGCAGCTTGACGCGCGCGGATGCCACGTAACTTTCACCGGCTTCCAGCACACCCTCGTAGGGAGTGGACCCCAGCGGCGTATCGTCGAAGCGGAGTATCCCTGTAGCCCGGCTGAAAATGAAGTCGAACACATCGTCCTCCGAGAGGAAGATCGAGTCTTCCCACTGATCGACATCGGTGCGTCCGGTTCCGAAATTTTGCACGGTGAACTGCACGTCGATGCTGTCGCCGGAGAACACGTTGCCCGGCACAACCACACTTTCCACCCGCAGATCGGCAAACGGCGCGAGGGTCACTTCCACGGCCGCCGAGGCCATGTTATTGGATTCATCGATCTCGTCGAGACGGTCCTGCCGCCGCTCGGGGGCATCGGTGAAAACGTGGACATATTGGGTGCCCTGAATTCCGTCGGGCAGCGTCACCGTTTGGGTATTGGCATAGCTCTCCGCCCGGTCGAGAAAGCTCAGATTCTTGAAGCGGCCGATGGAGGCGGCGGTTTCGGGGTCGAAATCGGGAGACTCCGAGATGAAGACCTCGTCGTACCAGACGGGGACATTGGTGCCCCCGTCGCCGGTATTCTCCACCGTCCAGGAAACCTCGATCTCCTGTCTCGAGAAAGCCTCGGCCGGCGTCTCGATCGACGTGACGGTGAGGTCGGACACGGAGCCGACCGTGAACGACCAAACGGGACCCTCCGTCTCGCCGTTGATATTCCGTGCCACTACGCGCCAGTTGTAGGATTCGCCGAAGTTCAGCTCCTGCGTCTCCTGGAATCGTGGCTCATCGAAGTTGATGCGCCGGGCATTCGTTGGCTCCGCCTCGGATGCTTCCCAGAGGTAGAGATCGTACGTACGCCCTCCCGGAGGCGCATCCCATTCGAAAAGGGGACGAATCGGGGCGGCTAGGCTTCCGTCGGAGGGCGTAGGATTGGAAACGACGCCTGGCGGATCGTTGGACAGGGCATTGACGGCGGAGACGGATCCCAGCGTCCACTCACCCTGAATGTTGGTGGTGAGGGGGATCTCGATTAGCTGATCCGCGACGTTGACGTCAGCATCCACCAGCTTCCAGGGCTGCGTAGCATCGGCTCGGTAGAGCAGACGCAGATCGGCCGGTTCTTCAACGCCCGGAACGGCGGTGTACTCGAACGTTACATTGGCCTCGAAGTCGGCGTCAATCGGCGCAACGTCGATCACCCAGAAGGAGTTCACCGAGCGCGTGACGATGCCTTCCGGCGGAGCGCCTCCGGGATCCTTGGTATACCAGCGAACGGACACGTAAGAGGTGTTGTCGATCCGCTCCATATCGATAAAAATGACGCCGCCTTGACCCGACGACGGAAAGCGTTGCCTGTCCGTAAATCCCCCCCGGAATTTCTGTTGCGCGCGATAGGCATAATCCTGGTCGACCGACAGCAGCGGCCGGTTGTCATAGGAAACGGCCGGCAGGGTGTGTTCGGGAGCGGAGGTTAGGGAAGCGCTACGCGTGGCGGCGGCGAGTTCCTCGATCCAGTCGCCGCCCAAGCCACTGTCGTAGCCGTCCCCCGAAATGTCGAAGGCAAAATCGTAGGTAATGGTCGTGTTCGCCGGCTGGGGAATGCGGGCGGTCCAGACCGAGTCGACGTCGTAGTCGTAGAGGAAATACCCTCCGGCGTCGGGCCCGTCGTAAACACGAAGAACGGGCCGGTGGCTCGTAGGATTGTCGGACCTCACGTTGTGCAGCAGGCCTTTTCGCGCGATCGGCGCCATGTCGACCTGAAAGGTGACGAAGGTCTGTGGATAAGCCGGAGGTTGGGTCGTCCATCGCCCAACACCGGACGAAGGCAGGGCGCCCGCCTGGTTGAATTTGCCGGCGGCGAAGAGCTCGCTATCCCGTACGGCGAGGGCAAATACCTGGTGGAAATTGACCCCCGAGATCCCTTCTCCGAGGGCTGACCAGCTATTGGTGGCAGGGTCGTAGGCGGCGACGCCGCGGGCATCGAGTCCGGAGCCGTCGGCCTGGCGTACCCGGTCGAACGCTCCGCCGACGTAGATCAGATTGTCGGTGACCAGCAGCGAAAGGGCCTCGTCGCGCTCGGGTTGTCCATCCTCCCTCGTTTCTCCGACGCCACCTGCGGGGGTGGAAATTTCGTCGCGGTCCCACACCGCGAACCCGTAGTTATCCTCGTGCGCGATGTAGAGATTGCCGGATGCATCGAATCCAATGGCGTTGACCACGCTGAGCCGGTTGTTGTCGTCCGTGAGGGCGGTCCAGGTGGAACCGTCGAATCGGGCCACGTCGTCGACGGCTACGAGGGTGCTGTCGTTGTTGCGCATACCGGGCCATAGGCGTCCGCCGACGAAAAGGTCGTTGGTGATGGGATCGAAGGCGATGCTGTAGACACCCTGACCGTCGCCGCCAAATCCAACCTGCTCCCACTCGGAGCCCGTCCAGCGTGCGATTGTGGGAGATGGAACGGCCGTCCCGTCGGCCTGATAGACCGCATCGAAGTCTCCTCCGACAAACAGGTCACCGCTCACCGGATCTACAGCGAGGGCCCGGACGGTGCCATCCGTTCCCATACCTAGCGCCGACCAGGAATCGCCGTCGAATTGTGCGATTCCCTCGAAAGATGAACCGTCATTTGCTTCGGTGAAACGGCCTCCGGCATAGAGGGTGCCGTCGAGTCCGACAATTATGGCGTTAACGGTGTTATTGAAGGAATCGTTTGTTGATTCCCAGTCTTCGCCCGTCCATCGAAGGACGTAGTCCCACCTGTTGGGAATCGTCGTCGACCGCCGCAGGATACGTCCGGCGGCGTAGATGTCGCCGGAGGTGGGGTCGACGGCGAGCGCCTGGCCGTCGCCGATGAACCCGAGTCCCCCTTCGCTCTCTTCGGCGAAGTGGTTGTCCCAGCGTCCATCGAGGTAGGGTTGAGCGCTGAGGGGGAGGGCGGCGAAAGACAGGAGAATGACAGCCACGGACATGAAGTGGCGCGAGGGGAAAGAGTGCGGCATGTTAGGGTAGTCTCGGAAGTGTTTCAGCAGCCGGCTTCGGTTCTCTGGTCAGCACGGTGAAGCCGTTTCGAATGGCAGAATAATGGCGCATGCAGTGAAAGGATCGGCCGAAACCGGAGCCGTCTTGATCTGGCAGCGAGCGACGGAAGCCGGTAGAAAAGTCGTTTGAGACGAGTGGACTTCACTTATTAAAGTATGCGAGTGACGGGGCAAAGTCAAACGGGGATGGAGCGTGAGTATGTCAAACGGGGTGCGTGAATACGAATAGGGCAATGAATGACGGCCGTACTAAGTTACTCACGAAACCCTCGCCGTCAGCCTGCTCGTTATTGATCGGCAGGAATCCTGCGA
>CAZIIP010000115.1:0-9296 GCA_964539455.1 uncultured Rhodothermales bacterium | reverse complement strand
ACGTCCGTACTCGCTGCTTCTATCTTGCTGTGGGTGCTCATCTTCACCCACCAGTTTCAGTACAGCTACGTTTGGAGCAATACCTCGAGAGATCTGCCGTTTCACTTTCTCTTCTCGTCGTTCTGGGCCGGACAGGAAGGCTCGTTTCTTCTGTGGATTCTTTTCACGGGCATCATCGGCATTGTTCTCTTACGGAAGACAGAGGATCTGCAACCGCAGGTAATGGGCATTATTGCCGCCTGTCAGGTATTTATGATCTCCATGGTCGTCGGATTGCACCTGGGTCCCGTCGAGATCGGATCGTCCCCGTTCAAAACACTCGCGGAGCGGTTCCCCGATGCCGCCTTCATCCAGGCAGGAGGGGTACCGCCGGACGGCCTAGGACTGAATGAGTTGTTGCAGAACATCTGGATGGCGATCCACCCGCCGACGTTATTTGTAGGCTTCGCCGTACTCATCGTACCGTTTGCCTATGCGGTTGCCGGACTATGGACGCGCCGCTACGACGAATGGATCAAGCCCGCCCTGCCGTGGGCCGTCTTCGGCAGTCTGGTGTTGATTACCGGTATTCTGATGGGGGGCTACTGGGCGTACGTCACGCTCTCTTTCGGTGGCTACTGGGCCTGGGATCCGGTCGAGAACTCGTCGCTCGTGCCGTGGCTCGTGGGCGTCGCGGGCATCCATGCCATGATTATTCAAAAGCGTAAAGGTTCGGGCCGGCGGGCATCCCTGGTACTGAATATTCTGGCATTTATTTTCGTTATTTACTCGACATTTCTCACGCGGAGCGGCATTCTCGGCGACCTTTCCGTTCATTCGTTCGTCGATCTGGGACTGTACAACCAGTTGCTGCTATGGATCTTGACGATGGCCGGGATTGGATTCGGATTGCTGGCACTGCGGTACAAAGAATTACCCGCGGGTGGGCGGACCGTCAACTATCTGTCCAGGGAGTTCCTGATATTCTCAGGCGCAATGCTCCTCTGTGCGCTTTCTGCCGTCATCATCCTCGGTACGAGCACGCCCATTATCGGCCGCATATTTCAGGAAAGTCCATCCGGCGTCCCGATCGCTTTCTACAACAAATGGACACTCCCGGTGGCGGTACTTGTCGCTTTGTTGATCGGGCTGGGACAGCTGGTTTGGTGGACGAAGATGCGTATCGAAACCGTGAACCGGGTGGTGCTGAAGCCACTGGCCGCTGCAGTAATCAGTACGGCGATGATCCTGGTGTTTACCCCCTTTACGGAGGGCACAGTTCGGCCACCGACCGTCTCCGCACAGGCTTCCGTTGGCGTATCGCTGGCCGGTTTCGGGGCATCGGTAAGCCGCTTTGTGGACATCTACGGGATGAGTCTCATGCTCCTTTTGCTCCTCTTCGCATCGTTATTTGCTCTGTTCGGCAACCTGATCGTCGCTTGGCGGATCGGCAGGGGAAACGTGCGAATGGCCGGCGGAGCATTGAGCCACATCGGCTTCGTTTTGATGCTGCTGGGTGCGATGGCGTCGTCGGCTTTCAACAATCCGCTCAGCGTGGCCGGAGAGACGGTGCGGCGTGCGGATGGAACCGTAGGAGAACGCGGCAACTTTATTATTGAAGAAGGTCAAACCGTCGAGGCGGGAGGATACCGCGTCAGCTATACCGGGAAAGGCACCGACGCGATGGGGAGAACGACCTATCGCTTGACGTTTGAAGACGGAAGTGGCCGCAGTTTCTCCGCCGATCCTGTGGCTTTTAAGTCCGGCGATATGTGGGTGCAGAATCCCCATATTAAAACGTGGTTCGAAAAAGACCTGTTTGTCGCGGTCTCACCTAATGAGATGTTCGGCGAAGAGGATCAGGCGGCCGGGCAACTCGAACTCGCGCGGGGCGAAACCCGCGATCTTTCCGACCGGCTGCACGTGACGTTCGAAGACTACGAAATGGATACTGCGTCGCTACACGGCTCGGAAAATGGAGACATTACTGTTGGTGCAAGGCTTCGGATCGACGACCGTCGGTCGGGCGACACCTGGACGATCAGTCCCGTGTACATCATAAAAAGTGACCGAACCCAACAATTCGAAAGCAAGTCGATTCCGGAGCGCAATCTCACCGTCTCTTTTGTCGGTATGAACGTCGACTCGGGTACGATATCGTTGCACTTCGACGGTCCGGAAATTGGTAACCTCTCGCCGGACTGGTTGCTGGTTCAAGCCTATGAAAAGCCGTTCATCAATGTGCTGTGGCTCGGAAGCATTATTCTCCTGGTAGGATTAGGTCTCTCGTTCGCGCGGAGGGTAAAGGAGACAAAGGCTCCGGCAGAACGACCATAGTTTCCGCAAATAAATCGCTGATAAAGACGATCCCATGAAATCGAAAGAATTGACCTACGAGGGAAAAGCGGCAACCGTTACCTACGACCTCGCGCGATGCATTCATGCCGGCGAATGCGTACGTGGTCTTCCGGAGGTATTCGATCCAGACAAGAGGCCGTGGGTGCAACCCGACAATGCGCCTGCCGATCAACTGGCGGCGGTCATTGAAAGGTGTCCGACGGGTGCGCTCCGGATGAAAGGAAGTCAAGAGACCGCGGGGCCGGGACATGTTAAGGTGATACCGGACGGGCCGCTGTACGTTCGGGGTAACGTAATCGTCGACCGGGGCGACGGAAGTGAAGCGCTCCGGGAAACCAGAATTGCGCTCTGCCGGTGCGGCGCGTCGATGAACAAACCGCTGTGTGACAATGCCCACGGAGAAGCCGGATTCTCGGACGCCGGCAGCATTCTTGATTCGAAGATGAAGGATGAGGACGTTGAAAGCGATTCCCTTCGTGTGACCGTTGTAAAAAACGGTCCCTTGCTCTGTGAAGGCGCTCTCACCCTGGAAGGCACGAATACCTCCGTAACCGGTGCCCGTGTGGCCTTCTGCCGGTGCGGTGCTTCTTTAAACAAACCTTTCTGTGACGGCTCGCACCGGGAGATCGGATTCACGGGTTGATGCCGAAGCCCGCAGCCGTCGTTGCTATCGTTCGACCCGACCTGACCCGGTTCCCCCCGCCAACTTATCGACCTCTTCAATCGAGACGAGGTTGAAGTCGCCGTAGATCGTTTGCTTCATGCACGAGGCGGCAACGGCAAATTCGAGCGCGTCCTGCGTCGACGCCTTGTTGAGAAGCCCGTAGATCAAACCACCGGCAAAAGAGTCACCACCGCCCACCCGATCGACGAGCTGGATGTCGTAGCGTTTGGATCGATACGGCGTCGCACACTCACGGTCGTCCACCATCATGGCACTCCAGCCGTTCCGTGAGGCCGAATAGCTCTCTCTCAGCGTAACCGCTACCGTAGCGAAACCATATTTCGCCTTCAATGAAGTGGTTAAATCGGCGTAAGCGGACTCGTCGAGCTCGGCAGACTCAACGTCCGTCGTGCCTGCCTTGAAGCCCAGGCTCTTCTCCATATCCTCCTCATTGGCAATGCATACGTCTACATATTCCATCAATGGCACCATTACCGCCTGGGCCTGCTCCGTCGTCCAGAGCTTCTTCCTGAAATTGAGATCGGTGCTGATGGTCGCCCCTGCTTGCTTTGCGGCATTACAGGCTTCACGGACACACTCCTGAGCGACATTGCCAAGCGCCGGCGTAATGCCGGTCCAGTGAAACCAGGCCGCACCGTCAAATACGGCATGCCAGTCGACCTCCTTCGCCTCCATCCGACTAACGGCCGAATCCGTGCGGTCATATATCACCTTGGAGGGCCGCTGGCTGGCGCCGTTCTCCAGAAAATAGATGCCCAGCCGGTCCCCTCCACGAACGATAAAGTCGGTCTTGACACCGTAGCGCCGAATGGCGTTTACGGTCGCCTGGCCGATTTCATGCTTCGGAAGCTTTGTGACGAAATAGCTTTCGAGGCCGTAGTTTGCCAGCGAGACGGCCACGTTCGCCTCTCCGCCGCCGAATGTGGCGACGAGCGAATCGGTCTGAATAAACCGCTGGTTTCCCGGCGGCGTCAGACGAAGCATGATCTCTCCAAATGTGACGACTTTCATAAGACTGATGTTGAATGTGCGCAATAGTATAAAACGAGTCGGTCAGGAGACATCAGCCCTGCCCGCGTTCAGACTTTCCATTAACGTGCGCGCGTTCTGTGTAAGGACTTCGAAATTTCCGGCATCGATCGCCTTTTTGTCCAGCAGTGCACTGCCCACTCCCACGGCACACGCCCCGGCCCGGATCCAGTCACCTGCATTTTCCGGCGTGACACCCCCGGTCGGGACCAGCTTTAGATGGGGCATGGGTGCCCTGACCGCTTTGATATAGCTCATCCCGGCGAGATCGGCCGGGAAGACCTTGATCATGTCGGCGCCGGCTTCGTGGGCCGCCTGGATCTCTGTGGGACTAAACGCGCCCGGAAGGACGGGTGCGCCGTAAAGGTGGGAGGCCTCGACCAGTTCCGGCTTAAAGATGGGACTGACCACATATTTTGCACCGGCATCGATTGCCGAAGTGACGGTTTTGCGATCGAGCACGGAACCCACACCGAGGAGAATCTCGTCTCCCATCTCCTTCGCCACATGCCCGATCATGCCGAGTGCATTTGGTGTCGTCATCGTGATTTCTATCGAGGTGACGCCACCCTTCAGGATCGCCTCTGCAACACGAAGCACCCGGTCGGGGTTGCTCATTCGTATAACGGCGATCGCGCCGGATGCCATAAGGGCTTCCGCTACCGTCTTTCTTTGTGCCAAAGGCTGATCTGTTGTCATGCTTCTATCGGTTGGTGTACGCACAAAGATACAATGGCGCGGGGACTAGCCGGTGGCACACCGAAAGAGAAAGCGGTGAATCAAACGCCGAGGGCGACCGGATGCAGCTGCGTCCCCGATGAAAACGGGTATGTCATCAGGGCAGATCGGTGGCGGCTACGAGCGACGACGCACGGGGCCTCCGGGAGGCTGTAGGTCTTTTGGCGTAATTTCTTTATTTACATGTAATCTGTCACGACACTAATCGCGCTTAAGTTCAATAATAACAAGGGGACTGTTTTTCAAGTCCGACAAACTCCTAGAAGCCGAATACCCGCGGCAACCAAAGACTGAGTTGCGGCAGGTAGGTCACCAGCATCAGGGAGACGATCATTGCGACATATAAAGGAAGCAGGGGGCGGATGACCTTGTCTATAGTCGTGCCCGCTACGCTGGTCCCGACAAACAGCACCGAACCGACCGGGGGCGTGCAGATGCCCACACAAAGATTCAGCACCATGACGATCCCGAAATGGGTGGGGTCCATGCCCAACTGCACGACGACCGGCAGGAAAATCGGTGTGAAGATCAGTACCGCAGGCGTCATGTCCATGAACGTACCGACCACCAATAGAATGCAGTTGATGATGAGCAGAATGAAAAAGGGATTGTCCGTTAATGCAACCAGCGACTCGCTAATACTCTGGGGGATGTTCTCGTAGGCCATGATCCAGGACATGCCCATCGAAGTGCCGATCAGGATCATCACGATCGCCGTTGTCTTGGCCGTCTGCAAAAGAATGTCGGGTACCTCCTTCCATTTCAGGTCCCGGTAAATGAAGGAGAGCACGAAGGCGTAAAGCACGGCTACCGCTGCGGCTTCGGTGGCGGTAAAAAACCCGGCGACGATGCCGCCGATGACGACTACGATCAGGAGCAGGCTGGGAACCGCATTGATAAAACGAACGGCGGCTTCTTTGAGCGAGACCCGATCGGAAGTCGGGTACTTGTGTTTGAAGGCGAAGTAACCGGCGACGAACATCAGAGAGATTCCGACAAGGGCGCCCGGGAGGTACCCTGCCAGGAACAAGGCGGCAATCGAAACGCCCCCCGACGCCAGCGAATACACGATGAGGATATTGCTGGGTGGAATAAGCAGTCCGGTAGTAGAGGCCGTTATGTTGACGGCCGCCGTGAAGTTCTTGTCGTATCCTTCGCGCTCCATATGCGGGCCGATCATCGTACCCATAGCGCTTGCCGCTGCTACCGCGGACCCCGAGACCGCCCCAAACAGCATCGCTGCCAGCACATTCACGTAGGCGAGACCGCCCGGGAGCATCCCGAGCATTGCCTTGGCAAAGTCGATCAATCGTCGCGCAATACCGCCCTTGTTCATCAGCGCCCCCGCCAGAATGAAAAAGGGGATTGCCAGCAGTGCAAAGGAATCGAGACCCGTCGCCATGCGCTGGGCCACGGTCGTCATAGCCGCGATACTGTCAATGCCGTAAAGCATGGTGAGCAGCGTGCTGATACCGATGCACCAGGCTATCGGTACGCCGATCGCCAACAGACAAACAAAGCTTCCTGCCAGGATGATGACTTCCGTCCATTCCATAGTGGTGAGGCTTTCAGATCGAGAGTGTGGGTTACTCGACAGCCGGTGGACCGGCATCCGTGTCGGCACCAACGTCCACGATGCCGTTTCTTATATCTCGGATGCGGCTGATGATGAACAGTGAACTGTAGAAGACGATCAGTACGCCGGCAACGGGAATCACGATATAGACATACCCGAGCGGCACCTGCAGAGCTGCCGAGGTCTGGTCCAGTTGCAGCGTGATCGAGACGAGTTGCGCCCCGCCGATGACCATCACGCATACTGCGAAAAAGAGGATGCAGCACTCGATGAACACCTCCAGTCGTGCGCGGGCGTTGCCCTCGAGTTTCCTCGGCAACAGGTCGATGGCCAGATGAAACCGCTTGCTTACGCCGTAGCTTGCGCCGAGGACTCCCGCCCAGATTAGCAGATAGCGGGCCAGTTCGTCGGTGAAGGAACTGGGATCATCGAGGACGAAACGCGTGAACACTTGCCATAGGACATTGAGGGTCATGACGGCCATGATCACAATGAGGGCCCATTCGAGTACCCTGTCGACCACTTGCTTCAGACGAATCATGTGATGTAGATGGTTGGCGCTATTGAACGTCCTGAATGGCAAGAATCAGCTCGTGTATCTCCGGCTCGGAACGATAATCGTTATAAATGGGCCGGACCTTTTCAACAAAAGGATCCTTGTCGGGTCTGGTTACTTCGACCCCCGCCTCCTGTACGGCCTGCAGTGCCTCTTCCTCCGCCTGTCGCCACAGTTCCTTCTGATACTGCAACGAGGCATCGGCCGCCTCCTGTAACCATTCCTGCTGCCGCAGCGTCAGATCGTTCCAGACCTTGGTGGAGATGAGCACCACATCCGGGACCATGGTGTGCTCGTTCAGAGAGTAGTACTTGCAGACTTCGTAGTGCCGGGAGAGGAAAAACGACGGAGGATTGTTTTCGGCTCCGTCCACAACCCCCTGCTGCAACGCGCTGTACAGCTCACCCCAGGCAATCGGCGTGGCGGAGCCGCCCAACGCCTTCACCATTGCCATTGCGGAAGGACTCTCCTGCGTTCGGATCTTCATCCCAACAAGGTCATCCGGGGTCGATATTGCGTGCTCTTTCGTATAGAAGCTGCGTGCCCCGGCATCGTAAAACGTCAATCCGCGAAGCCAGTAACGCTCGCCATCGAGCAGAATTTGCCGGCCGATTTCGCCCTCCAGCACCTCGAATGCGTGTGCCCGATCGCGGAAGAGGAACGGAACGCTCAACACCCGATATAGGGGCGAAAAGCTCTCCATAACGGCGGCAGACACCTTCGTCATGCCCACGCTCCCGATCTGTAGCAGTTCGACCAGCTGTCGCTCGTTTCCCAGTTGTTCACTGGGGTACACATCCACACGCATCGTGCCGTCGGATTTCTCCGTCACCTCTTCGGCCATGAAGACCATGGCTTTGTGGACCGGATGGGAGACGTCCAGCCCGTGGCCCATTTTGATCACCGTGACGTCTGACGCTGCGCGACACCCGGTGAGGGTGATCGCCGCAAGCACAACCACCGGGATGAATCGGAATCCGGGCAAACGAGAGCGATGTTCCATGCGCCTGAAGACTGGATGATTCATGGGAATGGGGACGGGACCCGTTCGACTACCGCTGCGCAACGGGCGGCCGGACAGAACGGTCGCGCTCCTGGTTCGCGCTTTCGGGCACGAACATAGTTGTTGGACGAGCCGTCTGCAACAGGTTTTCATCGAATGTATCATGTGAATTGTGCATGGTTGTGCGCATATTCAAACTTCCGGGATTCCATGGCTGAAAGATATCGGGTGTACGAGAGAAAGCAGCATTTTCAGCCGCGGTGAATCTCCGTCCGTGCAACAAGCAAATGACAATCCAACGATGAAACGTTTGCTGCTATTTCCAACCGTTTTCGGCATCTTGTTCATCGGTTCGTGCACTTCTCCGGAGCCGCCGGCTACATCCATCCGTTTGCCCTCCGTTTTTGCGGATCATATGGTCGTACAACGGGAGATACCCGTTATGATATGGGGCAAGGCGGCTCCAGGAGGGAAAGTGATTGTTTCGATGGGTGAGGTCCACGACGCGGCGGTTGCAGGGGCCGACAGCCAGTGGACGGTGGAGCTTCCGGCCTTCAGTGCGGGCGGACCCTATGTAATGACAGTTGCGGGAGAAGACACAACGACATTCGGAGATGTTTTGGTGGGTGACGTCTGGATCTGTTCGGGGCAGTCGAATATGGAGTGGCGAGTGCAGAACACCAACGATGCTGCCGACGAGATCGCCGCGGCAGACTGGGAGGATATCCGTCTGTTCGACGTCGAACATACGGTGGCGTCAACGCCCCGGTGGGATGTCCGGGCGGAGCGTTGGCACACTGTAACACCCGAAACCGTGGGACGCTTTTCTGCTGTGGCCTATTATTTTGGCCGGCACATTCATCGCGAACTGGGTGTGCCGGTGGGTTTGATCAGCACCAACTGGGGCGGAACGCGGGCGGAAGCATGGACGAGCCGCAAAGGACTTGCCTCGTTTACCCACTTTGCGGAGACGGCCAAGGACCTGGCCGCGCTTGATAATCCGGCTGCATACATGTCCGGGAAACAAGCGGTGTATAACTCGCTTCTCGCGCAATGGGAGGAAGAGTTGCTCCGGAAAGATACCGGAATCCGAGAAGGCCGACCGGTATATGCCGAGCCGGCTTTCGATGATACCGATTGGCAACAGATGTCGCTGCCGCAGGCATGGGAACGTGCCGGCCTGCCGGGCTACGATGGCGTCGTCTGGTTTCGAAGCACATTTGACGTGCCGGGATGGCTGACGGGCGAACAAATGCTGTTGCACCTGGGGGAGATTGACGAACAAGATCAAACCTGGATCAATGGTGTGAAGATCGGTGAAACCGATCGGCACAATATACCGAGGGTCTACCAGGTGTCGAGTGACATCCTT
>CAZIIP010000114.1:0-9434 GCA_964539455.1 uncultured Rhodothermales bacterium | reverse complement strand
CCGAACGGCCACCCCGTCCAATACGAGCCGAAGGCCATGTTTTGCACCATTGGTCCAAGGACGAGACCTCCGACACTTATTAGGCCGAGTGTCCAGAACGTCCATCTGCGCATCGTTTCCGGCATGAATAACGCACCAAGCGCGGTACGAACGCCAAGCATCATCCCGACGAACATGAACAGGATATGGGGTACGAGCAAGTAGGCGGGCACCGGATTTTTGTACCGAATGATCACCGGCCTGTCCTCGCCCTCGGGCAGCGTTTTTGTCGTGCCCTCCGACGTAATTTCTATAAAGTAGGCGAGTTTGCCGGCTGCCGGCTGACGGGGCATGTGGGCGACAATCTCATCACCCTCGGTTTCCATTCTGATCCGTGCATAGGGATCGTCGGTCGGGTATCGCTTGAAAATGAGAAAGGCGGTCCCTTCGCCGGCCAGCGAAGAAGGCAGCGCAACCCGGGTATCGCCTGTCGTCTCGGCACTGCGCGTAAGGGAGTAGGAAACCGAACGGCCGTCGATGACGGTTTCGCTTTCGTAGTCATACGTCGGTCCCGTCGTCCGCTGCCAGGATGCCGCCATTACCATAAACAAAAATGCGGCGACCCATAAGAAAAACGATCGCAGCTTCGGATGTGCCGTCTTCGTCGTTGTGGTTGTCATTTATCGGGATCGGTTTTCTTCGTCGTCGCTGGTGTACGCGCCTGAACTTCCGAGGCTCTGGAGTTTCAATGAAATCGACACGGATTCCGAACTATCTTTCAGTCCCCGAACTCCCGAACTCCCGAACCCCCGAACCCCGAGCTCCGAACCCCGAACCCCGAACGTCTCGAGCAAAGTGAGGGATACCGAATTTCCGAATTACCTGATAAACCTATGCGACGATCCTTGCTGTTTCCCGTCCTCATAGCCGTTTTCATCCTGTCCGGCGCCGGCGTCCCGGAAACGCCTGACGAGCAACCCCCGAACATCATACTTATTCTGACCGACGACATCGGGTATGGTGATCTCGGCGCCTACGGTCAGAAGAAGATTCAAACGCCGCGCCTTGACGAAATGGCGGCTTCCGGCGTGCGATTCACGCAATACTACGCAGGCAGTACCGTCTGTGCCCCGTCCCGGTGGTCCCTTCTAACGGGCGTGCATATGGGCCATTCGTATGTCCGGGGCAACTACAACTCGTCACTGCGCGGGGAAGACGTTACGGTTGCCGAATTGTTGAAGGAACGGGGGTATCGGACAGGCATGTTCGGCAAGCATGGTTTGGGACAGATCGATGATGCCGGAGCGCCGCATCTGCAAGGATTCGACGAGTTTCTCGGCTATCTGGAGCACGTACACGCCCACTCTTACTACACCGACCATCTGTTTGCGATAGAGGACGGCACAACGGTGCGGGTTAACATCGACACGACGGACTATACGCACGATCTGTTTGCCGAGGAGGCGCTGCGCTTCATCCGGGAGAACGCAGACGAACCGTTTTTCCTGTATCTCCCGTTTACCATTGCGCACGCCGAGTTACTTGTTCCGGAGGAGTCCATGGCGCCTTATCTGGACGAGAATGGAAAGAGCATACTCATGCCGGATGCGCCGTTTCCCTGTTGCGGGGTGATCGGTACATACCGGGCGCAGGATCGACCGCACGCGGCGTTTGCAGGAATGATTTCGCGGCTCGACCGGGATGTGGGCAGGATTCTCGATCTGCTCGTTGAATTGGGCATCGACGACAACACGCTCGTTCTCTTCACGAGCGACAATGGCCCGCATGACGAGGGAGGTGCCGATCCGGGCTTTTTTGAAAGCAATGGTCCCCTGCGTGGATTGAAGCGGGATCTCTATGAGGGAGGAATTCGGATGCCCATGATTGCCTGGGGACCCGGCTTGCTGTCCGAGTATACCGATCCGGATCATCCGTGGGCTTCATGGGACATTCTGCCCACGTTGGTCGATGTTGCGGGCGGAAGCATACCGGAGGGCGTTGACGGTATTTCGATGCGCCCTCTGCTTGAAGGAGCGTCCGTCGTCCCGTCACACACCGAGTTGTACTGGGAATTCAACAGCCCGTGGGGGGGACACCACATTCAGGCTATTCGTATGGGAGACTGGAAATTGTTGCGGTTCAGAGAGCCCGATCGCATGTGGGATGAGTTGTACGATCTCAGTACCGATATCGGGGAGTACCACGACCTGTCGGCACACTATCCTGAACTTGTTGGCAGAATGGTGCAACGCATGTCGGAGGTGCGAACGGTACCGGAAGTAAAGCAGTTCAGGATTCCCTACTGAGCCGCTACTGGCCAGATGCTCGAAGGGATTGCCTCCCCGGGGGAGCCACACGTGTAGGGGACCGGTGCATGGCGATACGTTGCTTCGGATGGGTGTACCCGTTCGGACGGGAGCGTGACTATCCCTTGCCGACCGCCTACATCTACTGTGCGCATTGACGTATTGCATAGAAACGCCGGCGGATTTGCAGCTTGCCGGTACGCGAGAGGGAAACCTACCGACCAAACGCCGAGGAGCCGATGGCCAATCTGAAGCAACTCCCCGCTGCCCTACTTGCCTGTTGTCTGATCGTATGGGTGTCAGCGCCTGCGGAGGGCCAGGATCTTGACGATCTGGTGCAGAACCACCAATGGATTCTAACGGGCGGTCCGCCCGGGAGGCTGGGCTACGACATCCGGCAAGATCTCGAGCAACCCGAGGTTATGTACGTGACCGACGCCTATTTGGGTGTTTTCAAGAGCGTCGACGGAGGGATGACCTGGGAGGCAGTGAACAACGGGATCGACGCGATGAGTGGTGAATCGGCGGACGCCGTTCCCGTATTTTGCCGGACAATCCGGACACGCTGTTGGCCGGGACAGGCAACAATCAGTACTACGAAGGCGCGGGAGTCTACAAGACAACCGATGGAGGACAAACCTGGACCCTGACGGAAGGAATCGGGGGAAGGACGATCACGTCTGTAGAATTCTCACAATCCAACCCGGAAATCGCTGATGCGGGTGGCGACGACGCCGTGTTTCGAAGTGACGATGGTGGCGGTACCTGGAAGTTTGTGGCGGGTCCCGGCGGATGTGGTTCTCCAGGTGCCCGGCGTTTTCCAAGGCGGGTTTCAGTAATCTGCGGGCACGCCTCGGCACCGGCGCCGCGAATTACTACCGTCTCCAACGTCTTGGGGCGCGGCTCCATCCCCGATCGGATCCACGCGCATAGCCACGACTCATTCCGCGTCCCGTGCCCCTCGCACCATAGCCGCGCCCTCTGCCTCGGTCTGCAGAAGCGGCCCAGAACGGTTGGAGCGATGCACCGCGCAGCACGAATGTGTGGTCATCCTGCTCGATCTGCACGGCAACGAACGCATTTTCCGGAAGGCGTTCGGTTCGAAAGACTTCGGCGCTGATTTCTTCGCCGACTTCCAGTGTTTCTACAAAATCGGAAACAGCCCGCATAGGTCCCAAGTGAATATTATGTTTCGTACCGTCTGCAGATTCGAGGATGAGGTGCGTTCCGTTGACGGCCCAGCCGGTCGTATTCTCACAAGGACCTGATTCGATTTCGAGCAGCTTGCCCGTAACGGTGGAAATCTCCGGGTCGGCCATCGACTGAGCGACGCCTGTTTGTTCTCCGGTGCCTTTTTGGGCTGCAACAGATACCGATACCGATGACGCCAGGATGGCGGTAAGAATCACTCTCGACAGGATACGCATGGCACATATGTATGGTTGAGGTTCAAATAAACGATCACACATCATGAATACGTTCGCTGCGACGGACGGATGTCTTGTATCGGTGAAGAAAATGTGTCAATTGTATGGACGAATCAAGTGGTTACGTCACATACGGGGACATGCTATTCTTCAGCCAGCTGGATGAGATTGCCGCACGTGTCGTCGAAGATTGCCACAAAAGCCTCACCGATTCTCGTTGGTTGCGTCACAAAGATGACTCCCTTGCCCATCAGTTGCTCATAGGTGGTCATCAAATCGTCCACGAAAAAGGTCGCAGCAGGTATACCGTCTTTGTACAATGCCTCCTGGTAAGCTTTGGCGGCAGGACGTGCAGTAGGCTCGAGCAGCAATTCAGGTCCGTTCGGCTCCTCCTGCGGGACGACGGTCAGCCATCGGTAATCTCCGGCGGGCACATCGGATTTGACGCGAAATCCCAGCGGCCAGGTATAGTAATCGGCGGCTTTTTCCTGGTCGTCGACGAGTATGGACTGGAGACGAATCTTCATGGTGGTACTTGTTCATGCAGTACTACGCAAAGGCAGGGCATGTGATCTGTTACATATCGAGAGAATACGGGATTGGGACCAAAGATCGGCAAGCAGCCGCCGGTATTTCAAACCGGGCGAACAGCAGGTCGCAATTGTGTGTTCAGCTGAAGACCTCCACACCTTCTACGATACCCATTTCGTTATCTTATCGCCGCCATCGCGGTCAATATAGCGATCCATGGAACGTTCGCGAAGTGGCGGGGAGCTCTGTCCGATTTCGATGCCGAGTGGATCCCGAACTGCGCCGGGAAGACGTCCATGAGGGCGATCGCCATAGCGCAGACACCCCGGGCAACCGCAACAGATTTGCATAATTGGGAAACCCTTTGGCTTGACTACAATTCCACTGTCCGAATCCGATCGCCGCCATGGACAACAAGGCTTGGGCAAGGCGACCCTCCAGGTTGCGCGCATGCGCTGTTTTCCGGTCTGCGACCGTGTTTGTCCATCACCGCTTCATGCGCATACGACATCCGGCCTCAAACTAACCCTACACAACCGTCAAATCCTCCCGCATGTCTGGCTCCCTCTCTACCAACGAACTGAAAGCACTGCTCGATCGTCCCGACGTTACGCTCATCGACCTACGTCCGGTGGAAGCCTACAACGGTTGGAGACAAAGGGGTGAGCCGCGGGGTGGTCACATTCAGGGAGCGAGGAGTCTGCCCGCAAAGTGGACCAACTACCTGGAGTGGCTCGAAATCGTCCAACGGAAAGAGATCGACCCCGGTAATACGCTTGTCATTTACGGCTACAATGATATTGAAACCGATCGTACGGCAGACCGATTCTCAAAAGCCGGTTTCGAGAACGTGGTTTCTTACGACGGTTTTGTGACTGAATGGAGCCCTGACCCGTATTTGCCGATGGAGCATTTGGCCGGGTACAGGCATCTGGTGTCGGCGGAATGGCTCAACACGCTCATCTCATCGGGCGGTGCTCCGGAATATGAGAGCCGACAACCGCCGGTAATTTGCCACGTGTATTATCGCGACAGAAGCGTCTATGACGCAGGACATGTCCCTTCGGCCATTCCGCTAGACACGAATCTGCTCGAATCTACCGACTCATGGAACCGGAGAGAACCCGGGGAACTCCGTGCGGCGCTACGGTCGCTCGGTATCTCTGCCGACCGGCCCGTGGTCTTATACGGCACTTTCGCGAACCCGGACAACGACAACCCCTTTCCCGGCAGCAGTGCCGGTCACCTCGGAGCGATGCGCTGTGCGGCGATTCTGCTGTATGCCGGGGTACGAGATATTCGGCTGTTGAATGGTGGATTTCAATCATGGGTCGACGCCGGCTATACCATATCTACCGTATCTCACGCTCCTGCTTCTGTAGCCGACTTCGGATCCGAAATACCGGCCCGACCGGAGGTGTTCATCGATACACCGGATGCAAAGCGGGTGCTGGAAACGAACGGCGAAAACCTTATAAGTGTAAGGAGTTGGCGTGAATACATAGGTGAGGTTAGTGGGTACAACTACATCGACAAAGTCGGGCGGATTCCGGGATCGGTGTTCGGCAATTGCGGTTCGGATGCCTATCATATGGAGAACTATCGCAACCTGGATCACACCACACGTGAGTTTCACGAGATCGAAGGGATGTTCGTCGAGGCGGGTATTCACAAATCCGATTTCAATGCATTCTATTGCGGAACGGGCTGGAGAGGAAGTGAGGCATTTATGAATGCATGGCTATTGGGGTGGCCACGGATTGCCGTTTATGATGGCGGGTGGTTTGAATGGTCGAACGACCCCGGCAATCCTGTAGGGGCCGGTCAACCTGAATAATGATTTTGTCAAATGTAATTGTTTTGTTAAATGGATTTTGTCGAATCTGTACATCATTCGGATGCCCGCCTTACCGTAGAGAGTCACTTGCCGAAAATTGGCAAAAAAGAGATCATATCCAGAATTCTGGCAGATCTATCTCGAACACCGAAAAAAATATCGAGCTTATATTTTTACGACCCGGCCGGCTCGAAACTCTTCGAGCGAATTACGAACCTGCCGGAATATTATCCCACGCGTGTTGAAAAGAAGATTCTGAAGAAAGCAGCGGCCGATATCGGTCCGACGCTGCGCGAACTGGATGTTGTGGAAATAGGGAGCGGAGATGCCTCCAAGATCTCCATTCTCTTGAATGCGACGTCATCGCGACAGCGAGATAGTCTCCGATATGTGCCGGTCGACGTTAGCAGATCGGCCGTCGAGCAGGCCGCTGAGAATCTGCTGGAACGGTTCCCGGCACTATCCGTGCACGCCGTGATCGCTGATTTTGCGTCGCAGATTCATCACATCCCGGCAAGTGGAAGACGAATGTTCTGCTTTTTCGGCAGTACGATCGGCAACCTGGAGCGTGAACAAGGTTACGAAATGTGCCGGCGGCTTGGTGCGGAGATGCGCGTGGGGGAGACGTTCTTACTCGGTCTGGATAGGATCAAACCGAGAGAAATTCTGGAGCGGGCGTACAACGATGCACAAGACGTTACCGCGACGTTCAATCGCAATGTATTGAACGTCGTAAATCGCCTGGCGGATATGGACTTTTTGCCGGACCAATTCGAGCATATCGCGTTTTATAACGATCAGAAACTGCGCATTGAAATGCATCTCAAAGCGCCGGCAGATATAGAGATTCATACACCGCATGCAAAAGGCGCAATTAAAATTCGACGTGGGGAAAAAATTCACACGGAGAATTCTCACAAATACAACGAGGAGCATATTGAGCGGCTGTCGGAAGCATCGGGTCTGGAAATTGACAAAATCTATTCGGATGATCGGCGATGGTTTTCAATTGTGAAATTTAAAAAAGCATAAATATGTTTCTAGAGACGTATTATTCCCAAATACTTTCGGAAGTATGGAATCAATTGAAAACATTCAGCAGAATATTGTTAAAAGTCTTTCGCAATATTCCGATTTGTTCGATATCCATCAGTACATCATCGAGCAGGCGGGCGATTGTCCGGTAGTCGAAACGAAATACAAGGTTGATGAGAATGCGGTCGGTGGATGTCAGGCGGAAGTGTGGTTGCGTGGAGAGTTGAAAAACGGCCGGCTTCAATTCACTGCCGATAGTGATGCGCTGATTGTGAAGGGGCTGCTGGCGATGGTATTGAAGGTCGTAAACCAACAGCGTCCGGCGGATGTGGCCCGGGCGGATTTGGATTTTCTGGAGGTTGCCGGTATCACATCACACCTGTCCCCGGTAAGGTCCGTCGGTCTGGGTGCTATCATCAGTCGCATCCGATCGACCGCCGAAGCATATCTCTAAGCCAAGGTGGCCGGTCATGTGCCGTGGCCCCGCCGTCTGACGCATTTGCCTTTTCACCCGCTCACCCCTCACTTTTCCATCTCCTCGATGGATCCCGGCAATATGGTTCTTGCCCAGAGAAAGCGGTTCTTCCGGCGAGGTGGAGGGATCTTCAGTGGTGTTCTTGACGGCGTCGAGTCTGCTGAAGACGTTCGTCCGTCGCGCGATCTGTTTGAGTGCCGTATTTCGCACGATGGTGAAGAGGTAGGCCTTTAGCGGCCGGTTGTTGGGCTCCAGGTATTGGCGGTGCTCCCAGAGCTTGGTGAAGGCCTCCTGGACGACATCGTAGGCAACCACGATTGTTCTTAACGCTTGACAACCGCCACCCAATCTTCACCCACCTCACCCAATGCGTCGAGCGACACGTCGCCACCGGCAGCGACCGAGGCTACGTCTTCGGCAAACGTTCCCTCCCGCGGATCGAACCATCGCACATCAAAACCTCCTTCAATACCGGTCAAATCCAGCACTGCATCACCACCGTCCGGCAGATAAACCGCGTACACCTCACCGGGCTTCGCCAGTACCCAGCCATCACCTTCGAAGAGCAACTCATCCGCCGATGCCATCTCGTGGAACGGGAGATTTTCCTGGAAGAAGTTAATGGCGTGGCGCGTGTAGTCCCAGAATCGATCACGGCTGCGAAAATCTTCCAGATTCAAATCGTTGTGTGGGTACTGGTAGCCAAAATACCACTCCACGCCGGCGCCGCCGGCCATGAGGTTGCCCCATAGCGCTTGCTTGCGCATGCGATCGTGGTTGTTGTCTTCCGCGGCATCGTGGGTCACGCCCTGACCGGCGCTGCCCGGCTCGTCGATACAGACGAACCACGGACGTCCGGCCTCGGCAGATCGCCGGATCCACTCCTCGGTACGCTCGTGAATGACCTCGACCTCTACGTTCGTTTGGATGGACGGACCCTCCACGTTGGGATTCCCCAGGAGGGGAGCGTTAACAACCTCCATCTGATCGGGATAATTGTGGACGACTATCGGATGATCATTGGGATCTAGATCCCGGATGTACGCGGCAAAGGCGCGACGCTGCTCCTCCGTGTTGGTGTTTTCTTCGCCCATGTTCCAGACGATGGCGGGATGGTGGGCGAAACGCGCGACCAACTCGCGGTAGTACAGGCGCCGCTCCGGACCCAGATCACCGCCGTCGAGCAGCTGGTCATTCTCGGTCTCCTGCGTGATCACGTGAAGCTGGATACCCTTCGCAATCATATGGGAGAAGGCGATTTCCCATTGCGCCAACTTCGAGACGTCGAATCGAAAGCGTTCACGATCCGAGGTCCACATCCAGACATCCTGTCCGTCTCCCGCTACGTTCATGGTGAGAAAGTAGACCGAATTGACCTCTTCCGAAGCCAGATAGTTGAGCGCGCCGATCAGATTTTTTCCTTTGCCGTCCTGCCACGTCGGATCGCCTTCTTCCCAATCTTCTGCATGCGGCGCATATTCGTGCAACAACGCCCGCGGTGCCTCACCGGACCGACCGACCTCCCGTCCGCTGGTGGTCTGGTCGAAATCTGCGAAGGCCAACAGGTTCTCCGGACTGTCCGCGCCGCCCTTCAGGAAATAGTTGCCGCTCTCGGCAAATCGCAGGTACCGTTCGCCAACATATTCCAGACGCCCGTGTGCCCGGAAGTCACGTCCGTTCTTATCCGTTGGATCGACGACAAATGAGCCGGAGGCGCCGTCGAATGCCGTCGGAGCACCAGCCATCGGATCATCGGAAATCGCGACGTTCTCGCCAACCCGGAAGGAGGCCTCATATAGCCATTCGCCTTCCTGATCGGGCATGAAGTGGACTTGCCAGACATT
>CAZIIP010000113.1:0-9443 GCA_964539455.1 uncultured Rhodothermales bacterium | reverse complement strand
ATATCGCAACGATAGATGGCCGTATCAGGCGTTTCACTCCCCGCGAGATGCTGCGGTTGATGGGCTTTGCGGAGGCGTACGTCCTGCCCGCATCGCTAACCGACCGGCAGGCATGGCGCCTTATTGGGAACAGCTTGTCGGTTGACTGTGTGCGACAGGTACTCGCGGCGCTACCGGCATTCAGGAGTCCCGCGGTTCAGGCGGATCGAGCGGCTGAGAGGTGAACCGGCCGAAATTCGTGAACGTGGCATCCGAATAGAGGAATGCGTCGATGGCGCTCATCTATCGGCAGACGCTTGCAAGGATTCACTGACGGGGCGAACCGAAATGCCTTCTTTTCGAAGGTACGATTTGACCTCGGCGACGGAGTATGTTCTATAGTGAAAGATGGAAGCGGCCAGCACGGCATCGGCTTCTCCTTCCTGCAGTCCGTCTCGCAGATGCTCGAGCGTGCCGGCACCGCCGGAGGCGATGATCGGTACCGGAACGAGGCGGCTGACCGTACGCAGCAACGCATGATCGTATCCCACCTTCGTACCGTCGCGATCCATCGAAGTCACGAGCAGTTCGCCGGCGCCACGATCTACGACTTCTACCGCCCATTTGACGGCATCGATGCCGGTAGGATTTCGTCCGCCGTGGGAGTACACCTCCCACGCAAGTGGATCTTCCGCACAACGTTTGGCATCGATCGCGACGACGATACACTGTGAGCCAAACGCATTGGCACCTTCGGTAATGATTTCGGGATTCTTGATGGCCGCTGAATTGAGCGACACCTTGTCCGCTCCGGCCTGCAACATGGCACGCATGTCTTCAATGGTCCGTAACCCGCCGCCCACCGTGAGCGGGATAAAAACCTCCTCGGCGGTTTTACTGACGACCTCCCGCATGATGCCACGGGCTTGGTGGGTTGCCGTTATATCGAGAAATACCAATTCATCGGCACCGGACCGGTCGTAAAAGCGCGCTTGTTCGACGGGATCTCCCGCGTCCCTGATGTTGACGAATTTCGTTCCCTTGACCACGCGACCCTTATCGACGTCGAGACACGGGATGATGCGTTTTGCCAGCATTGAATGTGGTTTGTGGATTCGCCGGAGGTGAACGCCGGGACGCGATCCGGACGCATTACTAGGATTTTGCTTTTCCTGTTTTCAGTTCCGCGGTCGAAAAGCAATCGAGATCAATCGAGGTTGGATCGTGCCAGCACCAGCAATTCTGGCAGGGGAATTTGTTTTCGTAGAGGGCACGTCCAACGATAACGGAGTCCACCCTGGGATCAAGTGAGGCGAGCGTCTCAAGGTCTTCGTAGCCACCTACTCCTCCGGATGCGGTAATACGCATCGTACTGAGATGACGCGCCAATTCCCGGTACGCACCGGCATTCGGTCCCTCCATGGTGCCGTCCCGGCTGATGTCGGTGTAGATGACGCGGCAGCAGCCGCGGGCTTCCATATCGAGCGCCAGTTCGATGGCGTCAATGCCGCTTCCTTCCTGCCATCCGTCCACGCGGACCTCACCGTCGCGTGCATCGATGCCGGTTACGATGTGACTCGGCCCAAACTTTTCAACGGCCAGTGAGACCAAATCCGGGTTCCGAACGGCCGCCGTTCCAATAATGGCCCGGTGGACCCCGAGCTCCCGGATGTGAGCGATGTCATCTCGAGTACGAATGCCTCCCCCTACCTGGACCGGGATATCGATCGCTTCAGCAATAGCCCGGATGACCTCCCGATTGCCTGACCTGCCGGGTGAACCGCCCCGTGCAGCGTCGAGATCGACCACATGTAGTGCCCTGGCGTTTGAAATACGCCAGAGACGCGCAAGAAGAACCGGGTCGTCATAGTACACGGTCTCACGCTCGTAGTCCCCCTGGTACAGACGGACCGCTTTTCCGCCGAAAATGTCAATTGCCGGTATCACGAGCATAGGCGGCTCCCATATCACATAGACTCTATGTCCGGTCAAACGAAATCGCCCGGATTTAGTTTGGCAAAATTGTCGAGGATGCGCAGTCCCAGGTCCTGGCTCTTCTCGGGATGAAACTGAACGCCCATGACATTCGATCGTGCCACGATTGCCGCAAACGCCTCACCGTAGTGACAGGTGGCCAGGACGTCGGCCGGATTATCCGGGTCTGCATGGTAGCTGTGGACGAAATAGAAGTGGGAGCCGTTCGGAATCCCATCCAGCAGCGGGTGGTCGTCTGTTGCGGGATGAATTTGATTCCATCCCATGTGGGGAATTTTCAGCGTTCCGTGTTCCATGTTGAATGTTCCACGTTCAACTTCCGGTGTTTCGCCGGCTGTGTGGCTGTCGCTCTTCCGTTCGTGCTTGGGCGAGGCAAAGCGGACTACACGGCCCGGGAGAAGTCCGAGACCTTTGTGGATGCCCATTTCCTCGCTTTCATCGAAAAGCATTTGCAGGCCCACACAAACACCGAGCAGCGGCTTGCCTTCCTTCACGGAATCGCGGACCGGTTTTACGAGCCCGCGCTGTCGCAGCTCGCTTATGCAGGCACCAAACGCACCAACCCCGGGCAAGATGAGGCGGTCGGCCCGCAACATATCCTCCACGGAATCGGACCGCACCACATCTGCTCCAACCTTTTCCACCGCCTTTTCGATCGAGCGCAGGTTTCCGATGCCGTAATCAATGATATGGATCATTTTTCTTCTGCATCGTCTTTCGACAACTGGCGGGATCGGTCTGCTGCCGTCGCTACGGCGTTGATGAGCATCGTCCGCAATCCATGTTTCTCGAGATCAGCCACGGCCGCGATAGCCGTTCCACCCGGGGTGGTGACCTCGTCACGCAGGATAGCCGGATGACTTTTGGTATCGATGACCAGTTTCGATGCGCCGTAGACCGTTTGGGCGGCCAATCGGTGTGCGACCGGGCGCGGCAAACCCTGTTTGACCCCACCGTCGGTCATCGCCTCGATCACCATATAGACGTAGGCGGGACCGCTACCGGAAAGCCCGGTAACCGCATCGAGCAGCTCCTCCGGCACGATCTCTACCATGCCGACCGCTTCGAACAGCTGGCGGGCGATGGTGAGATGATCGCCCGTCGCATGCCTCCCTGCCACAATGGCGGTTGATCCTTCGTTGACGAGCGCCGGCGTATTGGGCATGGCTCGGACAACGGGGCATTCATGTCCGATTGATTTTGCAAGCGTGCGCGTAGTGATCCCCGCAAGAATCGAAATTACGAGTGCGTTCGGCTTCAGGTGGGTACGGATCTCGGCAATAACGCCGTCAATATTTTGCGGCTTAACTGCAAGGACGACTACGGACGCATCACGAACGGCAGCAGTGTTGTCCGTGCCGAATTGAACCCCCGGAAACGTATTGGAAAGCTCGTCGAGGGCCGATGCGCTCCGGCGGGTCGCCCGAATACGGCTTGATGCAATTTCGGTGCCGTGTACCAGGCCGCCGATGAGCGCTTTGCCCATGTTGCCGGCGCCGATAATGGCGATGGTTTGGTCAACTATCATTACATCCCTTCCGGTTGGTTACCAGCCGTCTCTAGAGGGTGCCTTTTGTGGATGGAACGCGTCCGAACGATGCGTCTCGCCGGACGGCTATCCGAAGGGCACGCGCCACCGCTTTGAAGATTGCCTCGACCTGATGATGCACGTTCCGACCGTATAGCAACGTGATATGCAGGTTGCAGCGGGCGTGTTCGGCAAACGAATACCAGAAGTGCGCTACCATCTCCGTGGCAAGGGCGCCGACCGTCTCGCGCGAGAAATCGGCGTCCATGACAAATCCGAAGCGCCCGGAAAGATCCACGACTGCCCGCGCAAGGGCATCGTCCATAGGTACGTAGGCATGACCATACCGGGCGATGAACGCCTTCTCCTCCAGCGCCTCCGCGAAGGCCTTTCCCAAAGCGATGGCAATGTCCTCCGTCGTATGGTGATCGTCCACGTGGAGGTCACCGTCACACGCCACTTCGAGATCAAAGCCTGCGTGCTTGGCAAGCAAATCCAGCATATGGTCGAGAAATCCAATCCCGGTGTGGTTGTTGTACCCACCGTCTCCATCGAGGGTGATCCGCACGGAAATGGCCGTTTCTTCGGTTTTCCTGTGCGAAGTGGCTGAGCGTTCAGGCAAATCTTCCATATTGACTCCGGCTCCTTTTTGCGGCATAGTGCAAACAACAAAATTACTCCAAAACAAAATGAGAATAAATCACCGAACCGAACTGTCGGCATGATTGCCGCGTTGACTTATCTTAATTATTTCGCACAGCCGTAAGGCTGGGACCGATTCACCCTGTACCGCAACGCAATGGGAGAGTACAAACGTCTTCTGGTCACGTCGGCCTTGCCGTATGCAAACGGTCCGATACATATCGGTCACTTGGCCGGTGCTTACCTACCGGCCGACATGTATTGTCGTTACCAGCGAATGTGCGACCGGGATGTTCTGTACATCTGTGGTTCGGATGAACACGGTGTACCCATTCTGATGCGTTCCCGGCAGGAGGGCATTTTGCCTCAGGAGGTTGTAGACAGATACCACGCCCAGATCGAGCAGGCGTTTGAACGCTTCGGAATGAGCTTCGACCATTATGGCCGTACATCTTCCGAAGTGCACCACGAAACCAGCCGGATGATATTCGATAAGCTCGATGCGGACGGCGTGTTTACACTTAAGAAGGAAAATCAGCTCTACGATCCGGAAGCCCGGATGTTTTTAGCCGATCGCTTCATCCGCGGTACTTGTCCCATCTGCGGGTACGAAGATGCCTACGGTGACCAGTGTGAGCACTGCGGTTCGGCGCTGAGTCCGATGGAGCTGATCAACCCGAGAAGTGCCGTAACGAATGCGGAGCCGGTCACGAAGGAAACCACGCACTGGTATTTACCGTTGGCGACCTGGCAGGAACGCCTGGAGAAGTGGATCGACAGCAGGAAAAACTGGAAGCCGAACGTGGTGGGACAGATCAAGAGCTGGTTTGCGGACGGATTACGCGATCGCGCGATGACACGTGACCTTCCATGGGGCGTGGAAGTACCTGAATCGGCTGCCGAACGCCATGGAATCGATCGAAAGGGCAAGGTGCTCTACGTCTGGTTCGATGCACCTATCGGCTACATTTCGGCAACAAGAGAATGGGCGGAGAGGCAAGGCGATCCGGAACGATGGAAAACCTATTGGCAGTCCGACGACACCAAGCTGGTGCACTTTATCGGCAAGGACAACATCGTATTCCACTGTCTTATTTTTCCGGCCATGTTGATGGCACACGGCGATTACATTTTGCCCGACAACGTGCCGGCGAATGAGTTTCTCAACATTCAGGGAAGCAAACTCTCGACAAGCAGGAACTGGGCGGTGTGGTTGCACGAGTACCAGGAGGAATTCCGGGCGGATTATCTTCGCTACGCGCTGGCCACCATGTTGCCCGAAACGAGGGATTCGGATTTCAGCTGGAACGACTTTCAGTCTCACGTCAATTCGGAATTGGCAGACGTGCTGGGCAATTTTGTGAACCGCACCCTCAGCTTCACGCACCGGTTTTTCGACGGCCGCGTCCCTCCGCTGAAGGAGCCGAGTGCGACGGACCGGCAGGTGTTGAACGAACTGGCAAACTGGCCTGAACAAATCGGCACTGCCTACGAGTTCTACAAAATCCGCGAGGCGGTGGCGGAGACCATCTCACTCGCCCGGCTGGGGAACAAATACTTCAACGACACAGAGCCCTGGCACACGCGCAAAAGCAATCCACAGGCATGTGCCAACACGCTGAACGTCTCATTACAACTCTGTGCGTCCCTTTCCGTATTGCTCGAGCCGATTATGCCTACCTGTGCCGCGAGTATTCGCGAAATGCTTCAACTGGAGGGTGTTGGACATTCGGCACCGGGTGGTAGGGAGGGGGCCACGGTTTCCTGGCAGGATGCGGCAACGCCGCTGATGCCCGAAGGAAAGGCTATCGGAGAAGCGGACATCCTGTTTACCAAAATTGAAGACGAAGTAATTGAAAAGCAGATCAACAAGTTAGGTCATCCGATGGAAGACAAGCCGAAGGACAACTATGAACCTGTTAAAGAACAAATCGAATATCCGGACTTCGCGAAGCTGGATTTTCGCGTAGCCGAGGTGCTCGAGGCGGAACCGGTACCCAAAACCGACCGGCTTTTGCGTCTTCAGATCGACCTCGGGTTTGAAAACAGACAGATCCTCGCGGGCATTGCCGAACACGTCGCACCGGAGGAACTGATCGGTAAAAAGATTGTCGTTGTCGCCAACCTGGCTCCGAGGAAGATTCGTGGTCAGGAGAGTAACGGAATGCTGCTGGCGGCGGAGGATCCCGATGGACGCCTGTCGCTTCTAACCACCGATGCGGAGACCGGATCGATGGTTTCCTGAATCCATTTACCGGCATGACGGGAGCATCAACCGCGGCCGGTGCGAAATCGATGGTTTCCTGAATCCATTTACCGGCATGACGGGAGCATCAACCGCGGCCGGTGCGAAATCGATGGTTTCCTGAATCCATTTACCGGCATGACGGGAACATCAACCGCGGCCGGTGCGAATACTATAGTGCCCGCATGGTTCAATCTCATCTCGCGTAAGGGTCCAAAACCGGCAATTCAGAGGGAACACCTTGAATGTGAGCGGGCCATTATGACCGATTGAAGCGGGTCCACAGCCTGTAGTTCGTTTGAACTGCCGGCGCTGCCCGCTTAACGTACCATCTAAACCACACATTCTATGCCTGCTATCGAAAAAATTCTCAAAGAGAAAGGATACGATATCTGGTCGGTCACGCCCAATGTCTCGGTGTATGAAGCGCTCGAGACCATGGCAAGGAAGGACGTGGGAGCCGTGCTTGTTCTGGAGGATGAAAAGTTGGTCGGGATTTTCTCGGAGAGAGACTACGCACGAAAAGTCAGTTTGAAAGGCAAATCGTCGCGCGACACCAGGGTCGGCGAACTGATGAGCATCACGATCACGACCATAGCTGCGTCGGAGAGTATCCAGGGATGCATGCGGGCAATGACGGAGAACAAGATTCGTCACCTGCCCGTGATGAAGGAGGGGGAACTGATTGGCGTTATCAGCATCGGGGACGTGGTCAAACGGGTCATTGCAGACCAGGAGCATCTAATTCAGTATCTGGAAGATTACATATCAGGAAAAGGCTAAACAATCCAAGCCGGAGGCGCCGGCGCGCGATGGGCTGAGAACCCACCAGGGATTTCGGCCGCTTTATGATGGCGGTTTGGATGGCCCTGGCTGCCGCCTCATTTACGGGATATGACGCGGCGACTACGGAATCTTCCGTTTCTGAGGATCACACACTCTTGACGGGGAACGTTTTGCAAATTGAGAACCTGCTCGATCCGGTGGGGAATTGCACTTCGTGCCATGGGGGTGATCTCGCCGGTAAAGACGTCGGCGTGTCCTGTATTACGCGTCATGGAGACGAGTGGTAGCCATCTCCGGTATGTTTGACCGCACAAGGATTCGCCTATTGGGTCACCGTCTCGAAAAAATCCTCTAAAATTTTCGACGTGTTAAAATTCTCCCAGACCCAAAACGGGGGAGCGTCAGCATCCCGTACCCACTCGTTACCGGAAAGTCTGTAGCCCGTCACTTCCCGTTTGTCGGCCCAGTCCGGATTTTTGATTACGGCTATGGCCGCCATGTCGAACAGTGCGCGTGATTGGTTACCGACCTGTTCGAATAGTTCAACCGAATAATCACCGAACCTGTCGAATGAGCCCCCGTGCCGCCCCTCCACAGGTTCGTCGATTTGCGGCCCGGCTCCGGGCATGAGTTGCCTGATTTCGTCGACCGTCGCCTGAACGGCGGCCGTTCCCGAGTAGCGACCGTATCGAACGAGTGCAATCTCGAATGGTGCATCGTCGGCAATGACCGGATTGACGGCAGTCGTGTCATTGACAAGATTGTATTCTCCCGGTTCCGGCCAATTGGAGCCTAGCCATATGATTCGCACCCGATCGGCAATTTCGGGTGCCTTCGCCAGCGCCAGTGCGATATTAGTAAGTTTGCCTACCGGAGCCAGGACCAATGGCCGGGGATCGTCCGCCAGGGCTCTTTCGATGATGAAATCAACCGCCTCCGAACCGTCGAAATCCGGTTCGTTCAGATGAGGAAGGATTTCCGCGTACGTACCTGAGGCGCCTTTGAAGAGGGGTACCTCCCCGTACGCTGCGCACAATCGCAAAATTCGCTCGGCTTCGAGTGCCTGGTCGTCGATGTCACCACCATTGCGCGTACGATTAACGGTGATCCCTTCGACGTCGAACGTCTCCTCGTCGAGCAATGCGTACGCTATCGCATGCTGATCATCCAGTTCGTTGTTTGCGTCACTGTCGATGAGCAGACGGATGCGCGACGCACGCAGAGAGGTGTCCCCTTCCTCCTGCGGAGGGGTGCAACCCACGATCAGGAAGGGGACCAATAGCACAAGTGTCGGATTATTGATACGCATTATTCCATTGGTAATTGGGTTGGATGCCATAATACACAGGATTTCGGTCCCCATCGAGAGCCCAAATGGTGAACCGGCTGCCGATTCAGCAGACACGTTCACGTAATCTACACTGGAACTTCACGTTCGTCGGTCTACGTTATGATTGATCCGGTTGTACGGATGTGACGGGTCAGAATACCGTCATTGCAGTCCAAAAGCGCCGGTCCTAATAAGATTTGAACCAACAGGAGCCACCGATGTCTACACCCTCCCAATCCTTGTCCCGTCGCAAGTTCTTGCAGCGTGCCGCCGCTGCGACTGCATTCACAATCGTTCCACGGCACGTCCTCGGCGGGCCGGGCCGCAAGGCACCGAATGACAAGCTGAATATTGCCGGTGTGGGTCTGGTAGGCATGGGCAAGGTGAATCTGCAGAACGTCGAGTCGGAAAATATCGTGGCACTCTGTGATGTGGACCACGGTGCGTGTGCGGACATTTTCAAAAAGTATCCGGATGCCAAGGTGTATGCCGACTATCGGAAAATGCTCGAACAGACCGATATCGATGCCGTGATCATCGCTACGCCCGACCATACGCACTCCATCATCTCGATCGCCGCGATGGAGTTGGGCAAGCACGTGTACACCCAGAAGCCGCTGACGCGTCTCGTTTCGGAGGCACGGTTGCTGACCGAGGCCGAAGAAAGGTATAACGTCGTTACACAGATGGGTACGCAGCACCACTCGAGTGAAGGTTTTCGCAGGACCGTGGAATTTGTGAGAGACGGTGCAATCGGAGCCGTCACCGAAGTACACGTATGGACGAACCGTCCCATCTGGCCTCAGGCAATCCCTACCCCCACGGATCGTCCGCCGGTACCCGAAGGACTGGATTGGGATCTCTGGCTGGGCCCGGCACCCAAGCGGCCATATCATCCGATTTACCATCCGTTTTCCTGGCGCGGATGGTGGGATTTC
>CAZIIP010000112.1:0-9448 GCA_964539455.1 uncultured Rhodothermales bacterium | reverse complement strand
CACGGATCCTCAGGTCTCCCGCTCTTTCGTCGCAACCAACAACCGGGAGGCGGCCGCGAAAGCAGCAGATCTCATGGCCGAGTTGCTGGACGACGAAGGCGAAGTCGCGCTCGTACCCTATATCGCGGGCGCTTCAACCTCCATCGAACGCGAGGAGGGTTTCAAGTCGCGTCTGGAAGCCTATCCGGGGCTGGAACTCGTGGCCACCCAGTACTCGGACAGCGACATCGGGAAGGCAATGAGTGTGACGGAAGACATCCTCACCTCCCAGCCGGACCTCGACGGTATCTTTGCGGCGAACGAACCCTCCGTTCTCGGAGCCGCGCAGGCCGTTCGCTCGCGGGAGATGACCGACGAAATCGTCTTGATCGGATTCGATGCGTCCCCGCGCGAGATTGCCGGTGTGCGTGACGGTTCCATTCGGGGTTTGATCGTCCAGAATCCCTATTCAATGGGCTATCAGGGAATCATGCAGGCGATGCAGGCTATTAAAGGCGACGTCACCGAACCCTATATCGATAGCGGAAGCATCGTGATAACCCAGGCCAATGTCGACAGCTTCATGGTCGCGCAGGAGGAACTGCTCGGAGAAGCGTCGTAGTCGCGTGCTCCACGGCCCCCGCTCCGGGTTTGACGTCGCGGACCGGAAGCGCTCACCCAGGACCAAACACACCTACGACGGGAGCGGCACCACCTCGCCGGACGCCGAAGAGAGATAGGCCGCCTTGTGCTCACGCCGGCTCATGACGGCAATTAGGTGGGAGTGCGGCACGCCATAGAGCGCCGGACCGCTCTTGTGCTCTGCCACATCGCCGCCGCCGATGATGCCCCAACGGACTTCGTTCACCGTTTCGTCCGGACGATTCTCCTTAGCCATGATGGCTACCCGATTGATTTACAGGATTTGTTCGACTGTCGCTCTTTCATTCTTGTGCGCACCGGCCGTCCATGGGTGAGCCGGAGCCCTGCCACGGGAAGACTACACCATCTCTTTTACCTGCTCCCATATGGACGGCTCGACCGGCACACCGTTTTCCAGGTTCTCCTTTCGTATTTCGAGCGTCCGCTCTCCGGGATAGCGAACACGACCGTCCGGGTCTGCCGGCAACGCTCCGTGCAGGTGCTCGATGGCATCCGAAGCGATGCGCTCGGCCATGCCCGGATCGGTTACCTGCGAATAATCCCACGCCACAAAGACCTGCGACAAACCCACTTCCTTCATCGGATCGTTCGGAATGTCTTTGGTGGCCCTGCCGCCCGACAGGATGGCGGCCAACAGGTCCAATGCGATTGCCAGACCCGAGCCCTTCCAGAACCCGATGGGCAACGGTCGTCCCGCCGCTTCTATGGCAGCCGGGTCCGTTGTCAGGTTGCCCTCAATGTCGAATCCTCCGGCAACGGGGAGCTGCTCTCCCCGCAACTGATAAGATGACAGCGCGCCGTATGAAAACTGCGCCATGGCCATATCCAGAACGACATGTCCTTCGCGGCGCGGAATGGCGATGATCAACGGATTGTTGCCGATTCGTGGTTCTTTTGCACCCCAGGGCGGCGTGTTCTGGTTCGTATTGGTCCAACACATACCGATCTTCCCGGCATTGGCCGCCTGCCATCCATAGGATCCACCACGCATCCAGTGGTTCGTGTTGCGCAGCGCCACACACCCGATCCCGTGGACTTCAGACAACACCAGTGCCCGGTCCATGCACCATTCCGCATTCAGATTCCCGGGTCCGAGCCGGCCGTTCCATTGCTCCAGCGGACCGGATCCAGCGAGTCTTTGCGGTTCAGCATCTACGTCGATGTCACCGTTCCGGATCATCGCGACGAAGCGCGGAAAGCGGTTGAGACCGTGAGAGTACACCCCGTCCCTGCCGGCCTCGGCGAACAGCCGGGCGCACAGAGCCGCCCGTGGCTCTGTAAATCCATGGCGCAACAATACGCGGCGGAGGACATCGGACAGTTCATCGATAGGAATACGCATGATGGCGACCTACAAACAGAGTTCGGCTTTGACGACACCGGCCTCCGGATCCATCCAGCCGGGAAAAACCTCGACCACTTCGTCAAAGGGCGCTTGGTGGGTAATCCAGGTGGACACATCCACCGCACCGGTTTCCAGACAGTTCAGAACGTGCCTGAAATCGTCGGCGGTTGCGTTCCGGCTTGCGAGAATCGACATCTCGTGACTATGAAAATCCGGGTCGGGAAAGCAATAATCACCCTGAAACAGCCCGATAAAAACAAGTTTGCCCCCGTGCCCGACGCACCGAAACGAGGTCTCCATCGCCCTGGCACTACCGGTCGCATCCATGACGATGGTCGGGAGATCGCCGTTTAGCGTCTCCTTCAATCCCGCGGGTGCTTCCCGTCCGGGCGCAATCCACCGCTCGATTCCCAGATTCGAGGATGCAAACGCAATCCGGTCCTCGCGAACCTCCATTCCAATCACCGAAGCCCCGGCAGCCTTCGCAAACGCCATAACGCCCAACCCGATCGGTCCCGCACCAACCACGAGGAGCTCTTCACCGGCCCGGGGAGCGGCGCGCCGCACCGCATGGGCGCCGATACAAAGCATCTCGACGACGGCCAACTGCTCGTACGATAGCGTTTCGGAGGAATGGAGTTTATCCGCAGGCAAGACGAATCGATCCCGCATTCCCCCATCGGTATGCACACCGAGCGTCTTGAGCGAAGCGCAGCAGTTCGTCTTTCCGTTCCGGCACGCAATACATTGACCGCAATTCAGGTAGCACTCGACGGCACAACGGTCTCCCGGCTTGACATTTCGCACCCCCTCTCCGACAGCCTCCACCTCAACGCCCAGTTCGTGACCAAGTATCCTGGGGTACGTAAGAAACGGCATCGTTCCCTTGAAGGCATGCATGTCCGTGCCGCAAATGCCGATCCGGTGCACCCGCACGAGCGCCTGGCCCGGTCCGGGTTCAGCCGGAGGAGGCGTATCGGTCATTTTCAGCATACCCGGTTGCAGCAGGGTTATGGTACGCATACGGCATGACTGGTTGGTCCGACGCAATGTAGGGTCGCGCGAGTAAGGAGAAAAGACTACCGGGTCGGGGCACTCGGGCGAACGGTCTAATCCGTAAGCTCCAGATCGATGGAGCGGGTAACCGCTACACCGGTCAGCCGGTCTTCCAGTGTTACCTCGAGGACGTACGCACCGGTATCCACCCGGCTGACGTCAATCTCACCCCATTCGACGGGCGAAATTTGTCCTCCCTCCCTGTCGAACCGCAACGTGAGGGTTGGCCGGTCTCCTCTCCCAAAAATGCCGAGGAATCTCCTTCCCTCCTCCTTGGGACGCAGGCGATATTCCACCGAATACTGCGTGCGGTCATTGCGATCGAACGTCAGATTGTACGCTTCGAAATAGATATAAACCGGATCAGTGCGTTTGAACCGCTGAAATGGATTCGCCCTGATGTTGAGGCCGTTTCGGTTGAAGCGGCTGGGGTCTGCCGCCGGTTCGATCCGGCAAGACGGCAGGAGATCGCTCATCGACGTACGCCCCGCGTCGAACGGCATGAGGCGCTTCGCCGTCTTGTATCCGGCCAGCATGTTCCCCTCGATCGGCCGGGCGTGCACGGCAACACTGTAGGAATCCGGCGGTGCAACCAGGGTCATGTAGTCGATGAGAGCGGCGGTCTGATCACGGCTCGGAGGCATGTTCTTGGTCTCTATCGACTCACGGACGGGCGCCCATGTGGAATCGTATACTCCCAACCCGACCTCGACCTCCACCCGGTGCGCCCATTCTCCCGCCGGCTCTGACACTTTGCCGATGGGAAGGGCGTAGTGCATCTCGAGCCGGGGCATGTTCGCCGAATCCCTGAAAGTGGCCAGGAGAAAGGGCATCTCGAAACGCTCGAGTTCTTCCGTCCAGGTGTGACGATCCGTGGTCATCACCGTTGTCACATCCTCCTGCGCCTTGTCGAGCATCCGCATCTGAATGTCCTGAATTTCCATGAGCGGCATCCTGGCCGCCGGCATGGTCGGCGCTTCCTGGGCCGGTGCCAAGCTGGAGGATTGTCCGGATGAGGCGGTGTCGTCCCGGACGTCCTGTGGCGCCACTGCCATAACTCGAGACGCCGCCATCTGTTCGTCTCGCCGCGCATAGGCTCGGAGGACGTTGGCCATCTGCACGTACGTCCCTCCCCAGTGCTCCCGGTCCTCGAAGGCCTTCTGACCGGTTACCACCGGCGTCAAGAACCAGGCATTTTCATATGCTGCCCGCATAAAATGAAAATCGACCCGTGGTCCTTCATACCGCCATGATTCCACCGTACCACGATCGGCTTGAAATCGTAGTTCGTATGGCAGCCAGTCGTTCGTGCTCTCCATATTCGTGCTGGAGCGAAAATAGTCCTCCATGCCACCGACCGTAACGATCCGTTCATCCGGCGGCCCGTACCGGATGAGAATGAGTCCCCTGTCATTGAATTCGCGGTTCAATCCATATGCAGCCGGGAAGGCGAAAGGCATGCGGTTGTCGGGCAGCAAGTGCCACGACCGCAACCCATAGTAGGCATGATGTTCTTCGGCTTCGAGCAATCGCCGGTAGTGTTCGGCCAGTCGCACCCGCAATCTGCTGGTGGGAATCGGCTCGCGCCGGTGCCATAAGGCCGTAAAAAAATCGCGGAACGCTTCCGGATGCTCGAGCGAGCGATAAGTCGCCAGTTCCTGGTCCTTGAATATGTACTTGAAATCCTGAAAGATGATCGCAGCTTCCGCTGCGGAGGATATTTCCTCTATAGCCAAATCGATCTGGCGCTGTGCGGACAGTGGCCGTTCGTCTGCGTAATATATCCGCGCGAGCGCCAGGCGCGCATATTGCCTCGGCAATGCCGTCGGTCTGCCGAGAAGGATACGGTACAGTCGTTCGGCCTCCTCGCGATCACCATGGGTTCTCAAGTACTCACCCAGCATATACGACGTATAGTCGCCGGGCTGCCGCTGGAGCCAGGAGAGCGCCTCTCTCCGGTCCATATCGGTTACGATCTGACGGAGCAGACGAATCAGTCCGGATTTTCCGTTCGGCAGGTCGGGCTTCAAACGAATCTGTTCCATGCCCAACGCATACGCCGAATCGGGCTCCCCCGTCTGATTCAAGTACCGCGCATATTGTAACAGGACATCCCGGTAAAGAGAATCCACGCTCAAAACCGCTTCAAAATCCTCGCGCGCTCTCTGACTGAACCTGCGCTGGGCCGGCGTCCCGACCAAGGCCAATTGTCGGTAAGCAATGGCGCGTAAATACCGGGCATCCAGATTGGCAAGATCTTGCTCGAAAACGGGATCCAGGGCATCGCGTACGTCTGCCCAGCGTCCGGCCGCCCGATAGACACGAGCGATTCCGAGTTGACCCGCAACGATTTCGCCCGCGTCAACGACATGGCTGAACGCATCTTTGGCTTCCTGTAGATTGAGATTTTGCAGCTGCTTCTCGCCTTCGGCCAACCATGACTGTGCGGATTGGCCATGCAATCCCGCATGTCCTGCTATCAGACAAATCGTAAGAAGCGCAATCTGAACCGGACTCCTTCTCATCAATCAAGTGCACTTGGTTCATTGCCGGATCAATGACACAGTAGTCGGAACTATTTTTACATCGTCTACTGCACCAGGTTCGTCAATCTGACATCGTTGCAGCCCAAGCCCGCACGAGATCGTTTGCCTGTGCTCTCGCTGGGCGGCACCCTCTTTCCTATAGGTTTCTCTTCGGTTAGTCGGTCATTGTGACATAACCTCCGAAGCCGGCGCGGGGCGCGATACCTTCTTCCTCTTTCACAACGGCTGGGACATCTTCAGCGATCCGTAATCGTACACATTATTCCTTCAGCAACTCCTCCACTACGGTCTCAATCTCTCCTTTGGTCAACACACCTTCAGCCCAGCTGTCCAGGTGACCGGATTTCGTCAGAAAGTACGTTTTCGGTACTACCGTCAACCCGTACGCCGACGATACCGTGTCATCGTCGAGAAGTATCGTATATCCCACGACGTATTCCGTCGCAAAAGCTTCCACATCGTCGACTGAATTCCATCCGACAGCCACGGCCAGGAGTTTGAAGTCCTGTTCCCTGTACTTCGCATTTATGATGTTAAGGGTCGGTGCTTCAAACCGGCAGGCAGCACAATTATGTGCAAAAAAGTGTAACAGGACGACATTTCCGCGTTCATCGGATAGCCGGAAGTTGTTTCCCGAAAGATCGGAAAGCACGAAGTCGGGAAGTTGAGGCGATTGATCTTCCGGATCCGCCGCATCGCAGGCGGACAGGAGGACTAGTGTGGACAAAACTGCCGGCAATGTTACGTAGCGGCAAGATTGAAGGATCATCTGTGTCTTGCAACTCGGCTGTTGAGGTACTTCCCGCAGCGTCCGGAGGGGAAGCAGGTATTGCATAAAAAGGGTACGCCCTAACTGCAGTAAATATCCTACGTCTCAAACTACGCGTAATGGTCGGCATCCGGCAAATCCACGTATCCCGTGTTGACAGACGGTTCGATTGTCCGGGAATCCGGATACGCGTCGTCAAACCGCATCTGAACGTCTGTTTCAACAAGATTGTGACGGTTCAATTGACTCGTGACGGAAGTGCTGAGCCTATAGGATCGGGTTGCGCTGTCGCTGAATGCAGCGACTCACAACCCACTCACCTAATCCGAGATCGTAGTGCCTTGCAGGCCTCAGGAACCGGCGAACAGCTTGGCCTGCGCCTCGACATCGTCTGCCGTGACGCCCCGTCCGGATATGATCAGAACACGGTAACGGAACGTCGTCGACTCGTCCGGTCCGAGAGAAAAGTGCAACGTTTCCTCGCCGTCGCTCAATGCCGCCTGGCCGAGGGGATTGGCGGAAAACAGCCCGTATCCCCTCGCGTGCCAGTAAGTCGGATAGCCTGCATTGGACGGGTGATCGAGGATGGCGACCGAAACGGGTTCGCCGTCCATTTCCCCGGACAGAAGGCACCATTTCGCCCGTTTACCCCAAACATCCGTCCCGGTGACGCCTTCGGAATTGAGATAGTCACCCGTTACCCCTTCGGTGGATACCACCCGCTCCTCCATAGGCTTGCCATCCGGTCCCACCAGCCGTGCCGGGCTGTCTGACGGGAGTTCCAGCGCCCGGGTAACGCGAATCGCAAACATGCCCTCCTTGTTGTCGTTCATGTCGACCGGCTCATCCAGTGCCGTCAGCGTAGTAATCCGGTCGATCGTGCGTACACTCCCTTCGGAACGGAATTCATAACGGGTTTCCTCCTCCAGCAACACATCACCTTCGGGTGAGACCCAGCCGGCCTCAACCTCCAGCACGCCCAACTCACCGTCGGAGACCGAAGCAATCGCGCCGGGTACAATCGTTCCCATCCCGGAAGCGCGATCGTCCGAAACGGCCGAGGAATTGTTCCAGAAGTCGAGCCCGTTTACGTCACCGTAGTTGAGCCACATTCCGAGATGATGCGGGTGATCCACCTGTTCTCCAGGCACCGGATCGATCGGATAGCCCCGTGTGATCCGTTGGCCGTCAGCAGAAATGATCGGCCAAAGGACCGCCTTCTTTCGCGGTTCACCGCCGTACAGGTAGGAAGTGAACAACGCGCCGTCTACCAGGACATCAGCCCGCTTTTCCGTCTCGTCGACGACAATTTCAATCAAATCATCCCCGTTTTGCGGCTTCGCACAGCCCGCTACGGCCGCAGATGCGGCGAACAACAGAATGGAAACCCATGCAGGCAGGCTATAATGATTCAAGTGCATCGTTTGTAACGTGTTATGAAAGATTACAGTGTGGTTGAAACCGGCTTTCCAGGCCGCTATCCGTAGTACGCTGAACGAAAAACGATAAACGCTGCAAATTGAACGCTGCAAGAAGTCACTCCACCAGCTTGATCTTCAAATTGCGGTACCACACCTCGTCCAGGTGATCCTGGAGGACAATATGTCCCACACGCCGGTCTGCAAAACCTTCGTTCACCGCATATTTACTGGCGGCCAGCGCTTCGGCAAACTCGGCTGAATCCAGATCGTACGCAAGCAGCCGTTCGCCGTTGAGCCAATGCTCCCCATGGTTCCCGACAAACACGATTCTTCCCGCATTCCATTCTCCGGCCGGTTTCAGGACGTCTTTCTCGTGTCCAATCATGTCATACAGCGCGCCGGCAATCCGCAACGGATAACGTTCTTCGGCATCCGGATGTGCAGGATCGAGGACCTGATATTCGAATCCCAGCGCCGCGTTGGACGGCGGAAAATCGACGGACATCTGTTCGTCGACATTGTATTTGACCCCACTGTTCGCACCTTCGACGAGCCTGAACTCGAATGCGAATTCGAAATCTTCAAATGTCTCGACAGTGATGAGATCGTTGCCGGCAATGGGTTGGCCATCGGCCTGCACCGGCACCTCGCCTGAAGGCAGCTTCCTGACGGCTCCCTCGTCGATAGTCCAGAGATCGGTCGGCAGGGTATCCAGTCCGAGGCCCCTCCAGCCCTCGAAGGAGGACCCGTCGAACAGCAACCGCCATCCATCGGCCTCCTCGGCAGCCGTCAACGTGTTCGCAGCCGCCATCTCGACTTCCTCAGGTTCCGGCTGTTCCGATTCTCCGGAGGGGGCACAGGCGGTCAGGCCGAACACGACCGGCAAGATGACCAGTCCCGTTGGCACGAGCAGATTTCGTTTCATGATTTCGTATTGCAATGGTTCGTAATACCTCTCTTCATTCAGTGCCGGTGACCCTTGAATATCCCTCATCCGGGACATCAAATGGCAGTCGGCCTGCACATTTTTCCGGGAATTGACGCAAATAAAGTCACCCGACGATCATTTCTGTTTATGTACAAGACTAGCGTATGATGTCGACCACCGGCGGATCGGCATAGTCACGCCACAATTGATCGAGCACCTCGGGATTCGGCCGGCCGTCGTAGACGACAAAACGGTAACGCACGGTGTACGGCTCACCCGGCCGGATGGACCAGTCACCGGCCTGCGAGGGTGCATAGTTGAAAAACGGTTCCGTGGGATGAATCCGCATGGGCTGCGGAGCGCCAAAGTTTTCCGGATGATCCATCATCGTGATCCCGGTCAGCCTGCCGTCGACCGTACCGCCGATGTGGCACCACCGTGCGCGCGTTGCATGCCCGTCACTCCGGTCCCTTCCCTCCGACGTCAGAAACGCGGTATTGTCGGGTCCATTCCACTCCCAGGCGCCCCGGAAACCGACACCACCGTAGCGGTACTCCGGCAACACCAGCGGCTCGTCGGATGCCGTCGTTTGTTTGAGTTCGAGATCGAGTACATGGTAGGGACGATCCCGCTCGATGATTCCATACGCCCGGACGATCCACCGCTCATACAGCGCATCCACCGGTGAATCGGCACTCAGATCAACGTACCGGTGATGCGCCGTCAAACCGGCATGAACGT
>CAZIIP010000111.1:0-9475 GCA_964539455.1 uncultured Rhodothermales bacterium | reverse complement strand
ATTAACACACGCAAAGATCCGATGCCTTTTGTTTTTTGTGAGATTTTGGGGCTAGGGCACGTCTTCCCCCTCCGATGCCACCCATATCCGGTACCACTGCTCACGCGTGAGCTCGATTTCGACGCTGTGGGCGGCGCTTTCAATCCTCTCCTGTTTGCCGGTGCCTACGACCGGCACAATCCCGGCCGGATGACGGAGCAACCACGCAAGTGCCACCTGGTCGACAGGAGCACCGCCGATTTCCTCTCCCACCGCAAGCAGTTCCATGCGCACACGTTTGGCCTGTGACGACGTGCCGGTGAACAACTGGCCGCCGGCAAAGGGCGACCAGGCCATCGGCGTGATCCCATGCTGCCGGCAGTGGTCCAGTGTACCGTCGTGAAGCGCCGATTTTTGAAATACCGAGATTTCGACCTGATTGGCTACGACCGGTACCTCCAGACGAGAGGCCAGCAACGCCACCTGGCTCGGCAAGAAGTTGGACACGCCGAAGTACCGCACCTTGCCTGATGATCTGAGCTCGTGGAATGCCGAAGCCGTTTCTTCGGCGCGCATCAGCGCGTCGGGCCGGTGAATGAGGAGCACATCGATGCGATCGGTGCGCAGATTGCGCAACGACTGTTCGACCGACTGTATGATGTGCTTCCGTGAGGTGTCGTAGTGCTTCACCGTGACGTCCTTTCGCTCCGGCAAAACGATTCCGCATTTCGTCACGATTTGCATGCGCTCGCGCAGTGCGGGCATAATGGCGAGCGCCTCTCCGAAACGCTCCTCACACGCATGCACGCCATATATATCGGCATGGTCCATGGTCGTGATACCATGATCCAGCGTCGCATGTATCAAAGACAACAGTGCTTCATTCGAGAGCTCCCAAACGAGCAACCGCCAAAATCCAAGACTTACGCGTGAAAAAGAGAGTAGTCCTTGGTCTGCAACAGGTATAGAGGGAACAATCATGGCTATATGGTCAATGGGCAACAACCTGTTGTCCGGAGCTTACAATAATTCCGGCACATCGACCGTTATACTCGTGGTCGACAACCGATTCAATCGGCCTGCACCAGGGCAAACGCCATCGGATGGAAACGACGGACGACAAGTTGGTCGCTGCGTATGTGGAAAACGGCGACGAACGCGCGTTTTCCGAGCTCGTCGAGCGCTACCAGGAGCGCATCTACGGATACCTTTACGGTATGGTGCAGGACCACGATGTCGCAAACGATCTGTTTCAGGATACGTTCATGCGTGCAATAAACGCCATGCAAAAACGCAAGGGAGCATACGCACACAAAGGGAAATGGCTGCCGTGGATTATCCGGATCGCCCGGAACGCGGCCCTGGATCATTTTCGTAGCAGAAAGAGATGGCGATCCGCCGAATTTCTGTCGGATGACGGTCAGGACACCATGCCCGACAATCTGTCGGATGAATCGCCGTCTGCCGATCAGCGTCTGTCTCGGGAAGAACGGGATGCGTGGTTGGAAAAACTCATCGAACGGCTCCCTCGGGAGCAGCGTGAGGTGCTCGTCTTGAGACACGAAGCGGAGCTCTCCTTCAAGGAGATTGCCGCTTTGACGGATTGCTCGATCAATACCGCGCTTGGCCGCATGCGTTATGCCCTGTTGAATCTGAAGAAAATGCTCGGCGCAGATGCCGCCGTAACCTTCACCGACATTGATGCAAGGATTTGAAAGCATTGATATGAAACGAAAGTCACTCGATATCGTCAGGCACGTGTACGATGAGGAAACCGGGGAGCCGCTTGACCGGTTGATTGAGCAGGACGACGCATTGCACGACGAGTACGTCGCTTTGCGAGAGATGAAGGCACTCATGGATGCCCGTCCCAGGCAACGTCCACGTGCGCAAACCCTTCGCACGGTGCAAGAGGCGGCACGCAATCAAACCTCCGGCCGGCGAGACCGGCTGCCCGTCCGTTCCGCGGTTCGCCTTTACCCGGTCGCTCGTCTGGTAGCATGGGCCCGGCCCGTTTCCTATGCCGCGGCAGCCTGTGTACTGCTCGTCGTCGGATACTGGTTCGGTGCCCGCTCGACCGTACCGCAAACCGCCGGCCTGCCCGGGCCGGTTGCCGCCGAGAGCAAAGGACAAGAATCCCCCCAAACCCCGACGATCGCCGATTTTTTGGCAGAATCGGAGTTTGCTGCAAGCGACGAGATGCTCGCCGAACAGGAGGAAGTGATGGGCTTGCTCCGGAACGGGGAGATAATGCAGTGGGACAATATGGATGATTTGATGCTGATACAGTGGAGGGTCGAAGCCCTCGAGGAAAACATCTCGGGATCGTCCTGGGACCGTGCGGTACCGCTGGAGGGTTTTCAACCGGTCGATACCCGCGCCCAAGCCGGTGACGACGTATTGCCCGATACCGCCGGCAGATGGATTTACCGATAAGCGAACAACCACATGTCATAGCGTGAGAAGAACCATGAAAATGCGCCCCATTGTCCTCCTGGCCCTAACGGTCCTTGTCGGAGGCGCCTCGCTACAGGCGCAGGAGGAGAAGAAATCCGACATTACCACGTTGCTCATCCAGGACGGTCGGGTGTACGTAAACGGTCGTGCAGTGGAAGTACCGAGCGTCGAGGGAGAAACGCTTGAAAGCGTCGAGGAGAACTACTTCCAAGCCACTTTCTTCGGCAAACAACCCATCATTTTCCCGATCGGACAACACTGGTATCGGTTTCAGGAAAATAAAATCGTCCCACATATGGACGTGCGTGCCGGCGAACCTGCGGCATTGTCTGCGACCCAATCCGCCGGATCCCGCGCTCGTCGCTCCGAAGAGATTTACCGGGAAACGGTCGACCGATATTTCAGACAACTTCAACAACAGGATCGCCGACTGGCGATTCGGCTGTCTGCCGAGCAACAGATGGAATACGAAGCCCGCTCCCTGGCGGCCAGGATTCGCGCGACCGACAACGATAAACAACAAGTCGAACTCACCGAACAACTCGAACAGATATTGGGGCGGATCCTGGACATCAAGCAGGAAAACAGGAGCGCTGAAATCCGGGAATTGGAAGAACGGCTGAAGGGCCTCAAGTTGGGTCTCCAAAAACGTCAAGAGATGCGTGCAGAATTGATCGAAGCCAGGATGCAGGAGCTGCTCCAACAGCACTAGTGCGGCGAACACGAGATGCACACACATCAACTCATATCACCTGATACCAAACAATGAACACACCGAAACAAACCGGATGGTTGCCGCGCATCTCTATTCCGGTACTGGTTGCCGCACTCATCAGCGTGAGCGGCATGGCGCAAGAGGAAGGCGATCGGCTGATGGCCGACGACGGCGATCTGTTGATCTACCGCAGCGATGACGGCAGCATCAAAATCAAGCGGGAAGGATCCGATGTAGGAACCTGGGTAGCGGTGGTCAATCCAGACGATTCGGGTCGGAAGGTCGTCGTTAAGAAAATGCGCGAGATGTCCGTGGATGACGAAGGGAACGTAGCCGTCCTCAAGCCCGATGACGATGCGGGCGACAACGAAGTCGTTATATGGAAATCCGACGACGGCAAAGAAATGCGCTTCAGATCGCCGCGGGTGCACCGCTTCAGATTTGAAGGTGATTCCGGCGATAGATTTGAAGACTATTTCTTGTTTCGAGACCACGATTTCGGGCCCTTTGTCCCGGGCGGGTCGGTAGGGCCGGACTGGATGCGCGGACACCCGCTTGAATGGGTGGAGGAATCAGCTGAGAACCGGCGGAAAATTGCCGACATGGATCGCCAGAGCCGGGAATTGTCCAGACAAATCGCACGTGCTGAAGGAGATGGGGCCAAACGTCTCGAGGCCGAACTCGACGAATTGCTCGGCGAAATTTTCGACCTGAAACAGGAGACGCGCACCACGCAAATCGAACGTCTGCAGGAACGCGTTGACGAACTGTTGCAGACGCAGAGCACCCGCAGGACGCAGCGCGAGGACATTATCGCCCGGCGCAAGAAACAACTATTGGGTGAACGAGATCCGCTGGAGTGGTAACGGGCGTAACCGGCCATGGACGCCCCGGGGACCGTACGCGTCCCCGGGGCGTTCCACGTCGGTAACTATTTTTCCAACCCCATTTTGCCAATCGCCAAAATGGCCGAAAAATGGCGCCCGGGCCGGTTGCTGATCCTATTCCTGCTCTGTTTGCCGGCCTGTCAAAACCAACCGTCGGCATACGAACTGGCCGTTCTCCGGCACCGCTTCGAAAAGGATGCCGCCCTGGCGGAACCGGAAGCATCCGTTCTGCTCGAAACAGACAGGGTAGCATTCCGGGGGCTGTCCTACTTTCCCGTAGACAGTACCTATCGTTTCCTCCTACCGCTGATCCCTGCAGATACAGTCGAAATCGTCGACATCGCGCAGCAAACAGGCGGTACAAAACCCTATCTGCGCCAGGGAACCGTTGCCTTGCCGTTCGAAACGGACACCTGCACGCTTGCGGTATTTCTTCCGATGAGCGGTCCAAAACGGTCATGGATTCCGTTTACGGACCAAACGAGTGGCGAGGAAACCTATGGCGGCGGCCGGTATCTGGACGTTAATATCGAAAACGGCATAGTAGAAGTCGATTTTAACTATGCCTACAATCCCTTCTGCGCCTATAATCCGGAGTTTGTGTGTGGCCTGCCGCCGGCGGAAAACCACCTCCCAGTGGCAATCGAGGCCGGTGAGAAAGCATCTCCGTTTTCTCCGGGCCACGCCGCAGGACGTGGTTCAAGCGATAGTTTAAGTAAAGCCGATTAGTGTTAATTGCCGGCTACGGGAATTTATTGCTATATTTTACAAACAACCCTGTGACAGTCGGAGTTGGGCGGCAGGAAAGTACACCATTTGACGAATGGGTTTGAGATTGCCGGCATACAAGTGGGGTGCATACGGCATGGCATGGTGTCTCATGCTGTGGATGGCCACCGATGTCGCCCAGGCGCAGGAGGACCCGGCCATCTATCGTGTCTCGTTTGCCGAAAGGTCGGACGGACACGGTCATGTGGTTCGCTTGCACTCTTCGGCACCTATCGAGAATGCGGCCTACGAGGTAGATCTTCTCGACAGTAACCGCTTGCTGGTCGTGCTGCACGGTGCACGGCTGGCCGACCGGGTGCAGAAAGATGATCCTGCCGGGCCCGTAGCCGATTATACGGTGCAGCAATGGCGCCGGCGCGTGGAGGTGCGGTTGCGGCTGACCGACGAGGCTCCGGTCAATGTCGTCTATTATCCGGATAAATCATCATCCGACTTTTTACTCGCACTGAACGGCACCGGCGCCTCGCAGCATGCCGTAGATCGTACCGCCTCCGTTTTATCGCAGGGAAGGGCTACTTCGGATTCAAATTCCCAGGTGGAGCCGGAACGCGTCGCACGGGGTGACCAATCGCGTCGAGAGGATGAAGGCAGCACCGGTTCGGAGCCGAAGGCAGCCGTCGCGGATGATACTTCACAGGGAATCGGGAAGGCGACCGAATCGGTCGATGACTCCGGCCGCAGTGGTAGCGAATCGCGCGCGGCGGCCCGGACGGTGGGGCTCGCAAGGCGTATCGACGCTCCCGTCCTGCCGGAAAAAGAGCAGCCTGCACCCGAACGTGCCTCGCAGGCGGATCCGTGGACACTGGACTGTGTCGTAATCGATGCCGGCCACGGAGGAAAAGACCCGGGAACAATGGGCCACGGTCTGCGGGAAAAGGATGTCGCACTGGCAATCGCCCTGAAGTTGGGCAGGGCGATCGAGGAGAGGCTGGGAATCACGGTCGTCTACACCCGCACCGATGATCGGTTCATCGAACTGCAACAACGAGGACGGATCGCGAACGAGTCTGGTGCAAAGCTTTTCGTTTCCATCCACGTAGACGGCATAGGAGGGTCGCGTGCCCGCACCGTACAGGGTACCTCTACCTATTTTCTCGGGCTCCACCGGACGGACGCAGCCGCCCGCGTGATGGAAAAGGAAAATGCCGTGGTGAAAATGGAGAGTGATCCAGACAAGTACGCGGCATTTAACGAGGACGATCTCATCGTCCGGACGCTCGCCCAAAGCGCTTACCTGGCAAAGAGTGAGCAGCTGGCGGCCAGAATCCAGGACCAATTCGTGAGCTTCGCCGGGCGCAAGAGCAGAGGCGTCAAGCAAGCCGGACTCATTGTGCTCTGGGCTGCATCCATGCCCGCGGTTCTCGTGGAAACCGGATTTGCGACGCACCCGAACGAATCCAGATACCTGCTCTCGGATGAGGGACAGGTGAAAATCGCGGAGTCCATCTACCGCGCCATTGAAGAATTCAGAAACGACTACGAAAGCGAACTCGGACTGAGCGCACAGATCAGCGAATGAAACCAACCTCCACGATGAAGCACCCGGCCGCCGTTTTTTGCGGTGTCGCACTGGCACTTTTTTCACTGGCGCTGACCGGATGTGACTTTGGGGCCGATGAGGAAACCATCACGCTTCAGGACAACGTGCTCTTTCGATTTGTGGTCGAAGCGGACGACCTCGCGGCAGGGGAATCATTCACCGCCGTATCCAGCACCTCGCAAAGTGTCGAAAACGCCCTGGCCGATCAGGGCTATGCGCTCGATCAACTCATTTCGGCACGCATAACGGGCGGAATCGCAGAGTTGCTCTTTCCGCTCGACGCCACCGTTTCGTTTCTCGATGAGGTGTCCGTCCGGCTGTCGGCCGACACCACGCTGACAGGCGTCGTGGCAAATAGGCTGGACATCGTCGCGGAAGACGTCGGCGATACACTCGATTTGACGGCTTTCCCGTCGGTTGATGCAGGCCCGGTGCTCCGGTTTGAAGAATTCTACGCCCTTCTCGACCTGGTCTCCAACGATCGCTTGTCGGCGGGCGAGACGTACGAGTTCGCCGTCCAGCTCGACCTCTCTATGGACGTTCTCTTCCAATGATTATCTTTCGAGAAGTCCGGGCCCCAATCGGGTATCCCGGTTCATACGCACCTACAAGCTTATCGTAGAAATATGGATTTGGGTTACGACGGCCTCACCGCATTTGTAGCGGGTGCAAGCAAAGGCCTCGGTTTTTCCGTAGCAAAAGCGCTCGCAGCCGAAGGATGCAACGTCGCCATATGCTCCCGCGACCCCGGGCGCATCACGGCTGCCGCCGATTCACTGGCCGCGATGCCCGGTGAAGCACTGGGACTGCCCTGTGACGTGACGGACGAAGCACAGATCGAATTGGCGATTCGGCAGACCGTCGATCGATTCGGGGGCTTGAACGTTCTCGTAACGAATGCCGGCGGACCGCCCACAGGATTCATCGATGATTTTTCGGCGGAAGAGTGGCGATCGGGCATCGAACTCAATCTCGTCAGCACTATCAACCTCGTCCGGCACGCATTACCCCATCTGCGCAAGTCGGCGAAACCGGATACGGGCTTTGCCGGCATTCTCATGGTCACGTCCATATCGGCAAAGCAGCCGATTCCGAATCTCTATCTCTCCAATACCTCCCGTGCGGGGGTGCAGGGATTCGCCAAAAGCCTGTCGGAGGAACTGGGTCCGGAGGGCATCACCGTCAACACCATTTTGCCCGGTTTTACGCGTACCGAGCGCCTGACCAATCTGGCTGCCGCGATCCAGGAAAAGACGGGACAGACAACGGAGGAGATTGAGGCGGGCTGGGGCGAAGCAAACGCCGTAAAGCGTATCGGGACGACGGAAGAATTTGCTTCGGCCGCGGCGTTTCTGGCCAGCCCGCGGGCCCGCTATATCACGGGCGTGGCGCTTCCGGTAGACGGCGGTCGGTCTAAAGGCCTGCTATAGCCCTCCGCCTTTCGAACGATCAGCTTTCGATCGAGGCGCGCAGAGAAGGATCGAGCAGTTTGCCCCACCGGCTGTCGTAGGGATGCACCTTCCGTACCCGCATCTCACCCCGATAGACGGGCCGCGACTCGTTCGCCCATTCAAAAATGCCGCCGTCCAGATTGTGTACATCAGCAAAACCGAGGTCGGAGAGACGCTCCGCTACTGCCGACGATCGGTAGCCGACGGAGCAGTACGTGACAATCCTGCGGTCTCGTGGCACATCGGAGAGCACTTCCCAGTCCGTTTGGTCCGGATCGATCCGGACGGCGTCGGCCAGATGACCAATCGAAAACTCCTCCTCTGGACGCGTGTCCAGAAGCAGCAACGCGTCCTCGTCGCGCCGATGCATCCATGCCGAAAGCGAGTCCGCCGATACATGCCTCACGGCGGGAAACTTTACACGGATCAGGTTCTTGACCATTGCCCAACGCAGGTCCTGACCTACCGCCGGCAGCGCCGGCAGCAAGAATAGCAGTGAACGGAGCACGATTCTCCGGATTCGAAACATATGGCCTTTCCCTCGTTTTCTAAGCGAAACGGACCAACGCACGCGGGGCCGTAGATGATCCGGCAACACCTGACACGGCAGGGTCGCGTAGAGGATGGGGGAACGGTGCTTTCCGGGAAGATGTTAAACGGTTCAAGACAAAACCGGATGGATTTAGCCTAGACAATGAGCAAACACGGAAAAGTGCTGGTAGCGATGAGCGGGGGAGTGGACTCTTCCGTTGCAGCGGCGATGCTGAGGGATCAGGGTTATGACGTCGTGGGCATTACCATGAAGACCTGGGATTACACCCGGTCGGGAGGAAAATCGTCCACTAAGGAGGTGGGCTGTTGTTCGTTGGAATCCATGAACGACGCCCGATCCGTAGCACTGAAGATGGATTTCCCGCACTTCATTGTAGATATCCGCGAGGAATTCGGCGACTGGGTGATCGACCGCTTTGTAGATGACTATATGCATGGTAGAACACCGAATCCGTGTGTGCTCTGCAATACCCACATCAAGTGGGCCGCCCTGTTGAAGCGCGCGGACGACCTGAATTGTGCGTTTATTGCGACCGGCCACTATGCACGGGTGCGCAAGGATCCGGACCAGGACCGCTGGGTGATCAGCCGCGGCATCGACGGTAATAAAGACCAGAGCTATGTCCTCTGGGGATTGCCGCAGGAACATCTGGAACGAAGCCTTTTCCCTCTCGGTGAACTCACCAAGCCGCGTATTCGCGAGATGGCAGCCGAGTACGGTCTCAACCGGGTAGCCGGGAAGCGCGATTCGTACGAGATTTGTTTCGTACCCGACAACGACTACCGGCGATTCCTGCGCAAACGTGTGCCCGACATGGATGGGCAGGTCGGGGAAGGGAGCTTCGTCAATTCACGGGGAGAGGTCGTCGGCACACACAAAGGATATCCGTTCTACACGATCGGGCAGCGTCATGGTCTCGGAGTGGCCATGGGTGACCCGGTCTACGTCACGCACATCGACCCGGAGTCGAACACAATCGAGCTCGGCAACCGCGATGCGTTGATGGAGTCTGCACTCGCCGCCCGTCAGATCAACCTCATCAAATACGCGTCGCTCGAGGATGCGACCGCGGCTATCGGCAAGATCAGATACAAAGATCCGGGT
>CAZIIP010000110.1:0-9504 GCA_964539455.1 uncultured Rhodothermales bacterium | reverse complement strand
TGAATCCGATCGAGGCCGTCTTGTCCGATTTCGACCCGGTGCCAGCCCTCTTTTGCGGCATCTATTCTGCCGATTTCGTTCGAACCGCGGTCAACTTTGTCTTTCCGCGCGCCGGGGCGGTCCCAAGGCTTGTTCCAGGTAGCTGATGACTGTTCCCAGCGTTTCTCGATTGTTCGCACGGCGTAGCCCTCGCCGGAAGTCGGAACGCTGACATAGATCCAGATTTCGGCAGATGCCACTTTCTTGCCGGCCGGCACGCGCAGGTTATCGAACCGAATCAGAATGTGGTCGTCCCGGTCGGTACCCTCCGGCCAGTCACCCGTTGCGCCTGCCCAGTCGTCGTCTCCAAAAACGGCGTCGGGTCGGTTCTCCTGGATGTGTGTATCCGAGGTACCGGAGTAGCCGTCCAGTCCTTCCTGGTGGATCGCCATCAATGCATCGGGCGGCACGTCGAACGGCAGTTCCTCGTCCGCGGGCGGTGGCGTATCGTCGTCTTGATCGGGCGGAGGACTTCCCGATCCGTCGTACTCGTGTGCGCCGATATCACACCCGGAACCTGTTCGCCCCCTGCCGGCGAAGTCGTCTACGGGACAGACCGTCACCCGTTCGTCTCCACCATTGCGCTTCCCGTCGTCGTTGAAATCGAAATAGTTGCGCGATGCGGACGTGATGCGCTGCGCGCCCTTGTTGGATACGACGGACTGCTCACCGTCCGGTAGAATGTACCGATTGGTACCCAGATTGAGGGCTCTGCAGACGCCGGTGCCGGTTGTGGCAATCGTGCCTTGTCGCTCCTGTCCGGTTCTGGAGGTGAGGGAAGACAGGGGACGATCGGCGGAGATGCCGTTGCCGGTCTCGTTCCACGAAAACTGGGCATTGCCCGGCATGCACCAGAGGTTGTAGTTGATGAGGTTCAGGTCGTTCGGCGGATCTTTCGGGCATTCCTTGTAACCGACGATGGCGACCTTCCCGGAGATGTCACTATAAAAAAGGTTGTTGGCAATCACGTTGTAGGCGCCGTTTCGCAACTGGAGGAAGTGGCCGGCGCTACGTTGTTTGCCGTCGGTTGTGGCGATGAAGGTATTATTGACGACGCGTGTCCCGAAAGCATAGCGGTAGAGATTGATGCCGTACTGCGTGTCGAGAATGACGTTGTTTTCGATGATCGTTCCGTGAATGCCACTGTCCGGCATGCGCGCCCCCGTAAAGAGGCCGTTCCCGCGATGGTCCTGCCAACCGGAATCGGAAGCGTTCAGCTGAACGGCTGAGCCGCTGATCTCACGGAAATAATTGGATCGGATCGTGATACCGGACTTGATAATCTTCGGGGTCTTCAACTCCCCGCAGCCGTCGTTCGAATACACCTGCTTCACGGTCTGGCCGTTGCTGGCGTAAACCCCATGGTGGAGGTGGCTATTGCCGACCTCCTCTATGACGTTCTTTTCAATGAGCACATTACCATGAACGCGGTGGGCAATGTTGACACCGAAACTGTAGATATTGGATATCCTGCCGTTCTGGATCGTGACGTTCTCTCCGTCGACAAACACGCCCCAGTCCACGCGCTCGACCTGAATTCCGTCAATCAACCACCAGTTTCCGGTTACGACGATCGACTGCCGGTACCCTTTGGGCGTGCGGGTACAGCGGGATCGCGTGCAAGAGCCGACGAATTTCGGACGGTTGTTGGCGTTGAACGCGACCAATGCGTAGGGCTGCGCTCCCGTGCCATTCATCAGCCCACCGTCGCCGCCCAGCCGAATCGTTCCACCCTCAGCCGACATGTTGTAGGTGCCGGGCTGAACGCGGATGGTTCGCAACTTCCCCCGAAAACCGGAGTCACCCGAGCGACGGTTGTATTCGAGCGCTTCCAGGGCTTCGCTTACCGTACGGTAATCACAAACGGAAGTCGACGAGGGATTCTTGCATACCACAACCCAGGTGCGGTGCGGCCTGCGCGGTCTGGCAGGCATCCGATCTCCAAACGATCCCGAGATTACAGGCTTGCAGGGGGTTTTCGACGCATCACACTGCGCGACCGCATCCAGTACGGAAGGGGCCTCCACCTCCGGATCGATCGCACCGGCCGCAGCCGGCCGGACTATTCCCACCATCATGACCAGCGACAATACCCCCAAAACCGGTCTGGACGTACCAACCGTCGCTCTCAAACCATCAATCAATTGTGCGGCAAACTTTCCCACCATGATTTTAACGCTTAACATTCCGCCGGAGGCCGTCCTTCCCGACAGCCGGTCGACGGACCGTGCCCTTGCTTCCCTAAACGCGCATTTTTGCACAATGTGGGTAACCTGTGTATAACTTAAGCCCTATTTGTTGCCTAGTCAAGCATTTAGGGCTAATTGTTAACAGTTAATCCACTGCGAGCCTCAAATTCCCGTGTATAACCGCCTTGTGGTGAACCTTTGCTTGCGGACCAGCCTCCACTTGTCCGCAACCGTCCTCCCGGAGAGGCAGCGCTCGATTTACCGCTCGCTGATCGAGCGTCCATTGAGCCACAGAGAAAATAAGGCATTGAATCCTATTCGCAAGTATCGTTCAAAACTTTTGCACTTGCCGGACAGGATCGAGACGCTGGACTTCGGAGCGGGTGGCGGTCGCAGACCTGCGGGCGACGTGCAAAGCGGTATCAGGAGGACGCGTAGCGTGGCGCAACTGGCCGCAAAAGTAGCCGTGCCGGATGCCTGGGGAGTATTCTTGTTCAAACTGGTTCGAGATTTTGGGTACTGCAGGGTATTGGAGTTGGGAACGAGCCTTGGAATTGGTGCCGCATATTTTGCAAAAGCACTCGAATTGAACGGCGAAGAAATGCCGGCGGATATTCGTTTGACGACAATCGAGGGTGACCCTGCGACGGCACGGTGGGCGCGTGACCATCTGGCAGAACTTTCAGGTATACCGATTGACGTCGTATGCGGAACCTTCCCGGACAAGTTGCCTGTCGTTGCCGAAGCGGCTGGGCCTTTCAACTGCATCTTTGTGGATGGGCATCATGCCTACGGTGCCGTGTTGGACAACTACGCCCGGGTGCGTGAGTACTGTGCAACGGGAGGTGTTGTCGTATTCGACGATATCGAACCCTGGTCGTTCGGGATGCGTCGTGCATGGAAGCGCATCAGAGCCGAGAACGACGGCTTTGCGTGCGTGGACGCGTTTCGGTTGGGTCTGTTGTTTGGCTAGGGCCTGTTCACACTAACTGATTGGCCACTGTTGCGCGAATAATTCGACTGATCAAGGCGCGAGGCTATACGCGCACCTCTTTCAGAAGACGTTTGGCCGCTTCTTTCGCCCAGAGTCGGTACATCGGAGGGGCAGGGTGAAGCCCATCTTCCGTCACGAACGCGTTTTGCTCGGACATCAAGCGCGAGGACGGGGTGATGTCCAGGTACGGGAGCCGGAATGCAACGGCTGTGCGCCAGAGCACCGTGTTGTATGCATCGATAGGGGGGCGGATTGTTGCGCTCGTCTCGGCGCGGGCGAAAGGCGTTACCGTCCAGTCCGGGATGGACAGCACGAGAAAACGGCCGGACGTCGGATCGACAAGCGACCGACCCAGCGACAACAGTGCTTCCAGGTTGGCGCGATAGTCGTCGACCGGCACAGCCCTGTAATGGTCATTGGCGCCGATTAACAAGGTGACCACGTCATACCGATCGTCATGCCGGAATGCGGGAATCATGGAGAGCAAATCCCCCGATGTCCAACCCGACCGCGCGATATAGGACACGGCGCCGATGGCCGGTGTACGCTTTTCCATTATGAGCCGGAGTTGCTCAGGCCAGCGCGACTCCGGCTGGACGCCCTCACCGATGGTATAGGAATCGCCCAACGCGAGAAAGCTCATGAGCTTTTTGTTCATGGCCTGTTAGCGTGAACAGGCCCTATTTGGCCACTCCCCATTCAGGTAGATGGCAGAAACTGCCGGATATGCTCCGACACTTCATCCGGCACCGCGGTGAAGCGAAGAATGACGCCGGCGTCCTCCGTGCGCACGGCCTTTGCGTACACCTCACCCGCCGCTTCCTCATCCTCACGTTTCAGGAATTCCATTTTGAGATTACTGAGCGAAGGCATTTCCGTTTCGGATTCCAGACAGGCCGATGAACGCGACAGTGCGACGATAAGGCCTTCCGAGTGTTCGCCTGTGAGATGCTTCCCGTCGAATACGGTGAACCGGACGGGAATCGATACGTCCAGTGCATGCAGTACGTTCTCGACTTCAGGCAATGTAAGATTGTACGGCGGTCCAAGCGCCTCCACTTCCAGAAGCGGTACGGGATGCATGAATCCCTTTAGGGCTACCTCTACCATTCTGCCGATTTTGCAGGGTGTGGAAAGGGCCGTACGGGTTGACTCGGATATGAGTATCTGACCTCCCACGGTATAGGTTTCGATACGGCTTGCGAGGTTTACGTTGCTTCCGACGGGTGTGTATTTCATGCGACGGGTTGAGCCGACATTCCCGACCACCACCTCTCCGGAATTGATGCCGATCCCCATTCCGCTGGACAGCACCGGTAGTGCATTGTCGGCAAGCCGTTCGTTCACCGTCGACATGGCCTGTTGCATCGACAACGCGCACGCCACAGCCCGGTCGGCATGATCGTCGAGCGCAATCGGCGCCCCGAAAAGTGCCAGAATGCCGTCTCCGACAAATTCATTGACGGTACCGTCGTATTCACTGATGATATCCGTCATCTCTCCCAGAAATACGTTCAGCACCTCCAGCACCAGCTCCGGGGCGAGCCGCTCCGAGATCTGGGAAAAGCCGCGAAGATCGGAGATCAGGATGGAGACCGCCCGTTTTTCTCCGCCAAGATTCGCCGCCTCGGGATCTGACAAGAGCCGGTTCACGACCTGAGAGGATACATAGCGGCCGAGCGCAAGCCTGAGAAGATCGGTTCGTTTCTGCTGCCTGACGGAAGAAGCGGCATTCTCGAGGGTGATCGTCAGGTCCTCGACGTTAATCGGCTTGGTCAGAAAATCAAAGGCGCCGCGGTTCATCGCCGTCCGGATGTTTTCCATGTCACCGTATGCCGTTACGACCACCGCTTTTACGATCCGGTCCAGCTCGCTCATCTTGCCGAGAAGAGACAATCCGTCCATCCTGGGCATATTGAGATCCGTAAGAACCACCGCGATCGAGGGATCTGAGACGAGCGTTTCCAGTGCCGACACGCCGTCTTCAGCAAATGTCAGCGTATAGTTTCCGGCGCGGACCTGTCGCCGCAGCAGCTGTCGCATGAGTGCCGGAACGTCCGGTTCATCATCGACGATCAGCAAGCCTACGTTTTCTGTTTCGGACATGAACCTGGCTGGGAAGCGAAGTACGCGAAATGCGATGGCGAAATTGCAATAAGAAAAGAGACCGGGTCAATCGGTCCAACGCCCATCTGTCTGATCGGTTACGAACAGCGGTGCATCCGGTTTGAAAACGGACCAGACAAACCAGAATATATCATAGTGAATCAATGGTTCCAGCCGACGGCCGGCGAGTGGCCCCGACACGCCCTCTCCGAGTATGCTCCAGCGGGTACCCGTTTGCCGGTCCCTGAAGGTGGCGTCTCCAAGCGGCTCGAAGTCGAGTGTGCGTCCATCCAGGAGCCGCGAGAAAACGTGGGTTTCTCCAATGGGACGTCCAGCGACGAGTACGGGATCGTCGACGGCGGTTACCGCCCCGGGACGCCAGAAGATAACGGTCGGTACGTCCCCGAGCCGGTCGGGGATTACCTGCAATTGCTGCACATCCTCGAGCCGGTAGGCTTTGGCGGCGTTTTCCGTCTCGATGCCCACGACACGCTCCATGGCGGGGAGTGGCGGTCGTATCAGGTGCTCCAGTTCGGGATACCGGTAATCCGGACGGTCGTAGTGGGAATAGGGATTGCGTCCGTATTGCCTGTTAAATCCGGTATTCCGGGACAATACCAGCGCATCTGGATGGTGCTCCCGAACCGTGCGCCATGAGGCGATCGAAGCGGGAATCCTGCGCAGCTTCGTTCCGGTCATCCGTCCAACCAGTGCTTCACCGGAGAACTGTTGCCACCACGAGTGGGTCTGGTAGTCCCACATGACGAGATCATTGTATCTCAAATTGCCGCTCGTGCCGAACGTAAGTTCCTCGCCGTCGACTACGGGACGCTCAAATACGATGGCCGAATAGCACAACGGGCAGAAGGTTACGACAACCGGCAGGTCCCCCAGCGAATCGTTGACCACTTCGTGCCAAATGAGGATCTGAATGGGATATGCGCGTACCTCCGACCCGTATTCCAGCAGCACGACAGGTTCCACGTCTTCGAGCCAGGCCTCTGCTGCGGCAGCCGGTACGTATGACGGAAAATGCAGGGGTGGAATGGCGTCACGCGGCGGGCCGCCGGACGCGAATTCCTCGATAGGGACGCTGTGTTTGCAGAAGTCGGTGTCCCAGATGAACGGATCGAATTCGAGCGACTTGCCTGCGAGGCTGCAGTCTTGCAGTGAGTCAGGTTCCGTAGCGGATACGGCCGTACTTTGACCGTAAGAAACCGCAGCCGTCAGCAGGCAGAGCAACGCGGCCAACTGCGGCCCGAGTCGAATCCCCAGAAAGGGGATTTCTTTTCCGGTTTTGGCAAAAATCAAACGCATACCTGTCGCGTATTCAACGTCCACCGGAAGAAGCGGCCGGTAGCGAACGCCGGTGTCTTGTGGGGAAACCGCAGGATCTGGCTATCTTAGGCCGTCAAAAATCCAGATTTGCTGCAATGAACGGTTCTGTTTGATGAAAGAGAAAAAGAAATCGGTATTTCTTAGAAATCGAAAATACGTCTATGTCGGGGGATCGTTGCTTCCAAAATCGATTCATGTTTCGCTGGATGCTACGGGCGATTCCCGATGGCTTCGTATCGGACTGGTGCCCGGCTGGGGCCGGTTTACCAACACGCGCCGCTTTTTCAGTTTGGCTTCGGGGCTGTGGATCAAGGCTCCCGAAAGCCGCACTGCAGCCGTGGTGGTGGGTTCCGTGCTGGATTCGCATCTCGAACAGGAAAGTGACAATTACCGATCGGAGCTGCAGGAAAAGGTGGTTCGCTGGGGATTGATGAGCACGGCGAATATCAATAAAAAAATCATCCCGCAGCTTCGGAACGCGCCTGGAAGCCGTCTGGAGGCCGTCGCAAGCAGGGACCTCGAACGTGCACGTGACTACGCGAAAGCGTGGCGCATTCCGAAGGCTTTCGGTAGCTATGAGGCACTGCTGGAATCGGAGGCGATCGATGTCGTATACGTTTCACTTCCCAACAACCTGCACGCCGAATGGGCCATCAAGGCGATGCGAGCGGGCAAGCATGTGCTCTGTGAAAAGCCGTTGGCCGGCTCGGTTGAAGAAGTGGAGGCCATTGAAGCCGTTTCCCGGGAGACCGATCGTGTCGTGACCGAAGCGTTCATGTACCGCCATCACAGGCGAACGAAGGAAGTGAAACGACTTTTGGACAGCGGAATAATCGGTGAGATACGCCATATTCGGGGTGCATTCACCTTCGAATTGAATAAACCGGGCAACATCCGGCTGGATGTCGAGGCAGGGGGAGGGAGTTTGTGGGACGTGGGGTGCTACCCGGTTAGCTTTGCCCGGTATCTCATGGGAATTGACCCCGAAAAAGTATCCGGATTTCAGCGTCTCGGCCCCACCGGTGTGGATCTTCATTTCAATGGACAACTCCAGTTCCCAAGCGGTGTAAGCGCTCAAATCGAGTCCGGATTCGATTCACCGCTCCGCATGGAGATGACCGTGTTCGGCACGAAAGGCACGATCGATCTGCCGGATGCATACAAACCCGGCAAAAAAAGCACGATCGTCATCCGACGAGACGGTGAAGCGGAAGAACGGCGAACGATAAACGGAGACGCGCTGTATCGGGGGCAGATCGACGATCTGGCAGAGTGTATCCACTCGGGTCGGCCGCCGCTCATACCTTTGTCCGAGAGCCGGGGAAACATGCGGACGCTGGTGGGACTTTATCGATCTGCCCGGACGGGCAAGGTGGTGACGCCGGGTGACGCTCACTGAAGGGACCGCCACTGAGCCAAACCTGCCGCGGTGCCGGCGCGGCAGGCTTCTGCGGACCCATTGGATTCGTATTGCGTCAAAACGGGGAGTTTCGGCGGTCCGGCAACTGCCCGTTTTCTGCGACGAGAACAACACTCCGCCGTTCCAACGCATACGTCCCGCAATCATGCGGCAATTTCTGTCGGTTTTCATCCTTCTATTCATGCTTGCATTGCCTGCACGTGGCCAGCGTGCAAGCGAGCGTGCGGAGGCGTACATCAGGGAAGGCGATAGCCTGCTTGCAGCCGGTGAGGTGGACGAGGCACGCCGTTTGTTCAACGATGCACTTCTGGCAGACAGGGACAATCCGGACGCGCTACGACGTTTCGGGCGTCTTGCCGCCGAAGCCCGGGAGTGGGGGGATGTCCGCAATCGGTTTCGTGTCGTCCTGGATGCCGCGCCCGAAGATCTCGAGGCACATTATCGGCTCGGCATAGCCAACCGTGAACTGGGGCGTGCACGGCCGCCGTTCGTTCAGGAAATACTTGAATGGCGGCGCGCCAGGCGGCATTTCGAGACGGCCATCTCGCTGGATTCCACCTACAACGACATTCTTTATCAATTCGCCCTGTTGAAAGCATACCGCGGGGGTCAGTCTCGCTGGAAGGACGCACTGAACCTGGCCGCGCGCCAAATTGCGGCTCGACCGGATATATCCGAAAGCCGATCGCGTCTTCTCGCGCTCTACATTCGCTACCTGGAGCGCTGGAACGGACCGGAACAGCGTATGTGGCTTCGCGGCCGGAGCGATGCGATCGGGCGTGCGGCGCTGGCGCGTTCCTATTGGATAGACGGACAAATGGGGGCGGCGCGTGAAATCGCCGTCGAATGTACCTCCGATGAACGCGTTGCCATTCCCGGCTTCATTCTGCTGGCGCGGATGGACTATCAGCTCAACCGGCCGGATCGTGCCGAGCGATACTATCAGGAGGCCGTCGATCGCATCCGCGGCAAGTCCGACGCCCTGTTCCTTTTCGAGGATTTCAAGTACCTGCTCACCGATCGTGAGTTCAGGGAATGGCAGCGGCTATCGTCTGCGGACGCGTACAAGTCATTTGTGCGTCGGTTCTGGACGAAACGAAATCCGCTTCCTGCATCTCCCGGAAATCCCCGGCTTGCCGAACACTATCGCAGGCTGCTCGAAGCGGACCGATCCTATGTGTATTACGGATACCGGGGCTGGACCAACAATCCGGACCGGCTCGGGTACCTCTCGCTGCCTGCCGTGTACGATCTGAACACCCGATATAATGACAAGGGTCTCATTTTCATCCGCCATGGAGCACCTGATCAGGCTATACGAACGGTATCGGAGGTCCAGAACGAGTCGTGGCGCTATGCCGGATCGGGAAAAGGCGAGGAAATGGTCTTTCACTTTCTGGTCGAGGAACTCACCGGCG
>CAZIIP010000109.1:1562-9587 GCA_964539455.1 uncultured Rhodothermales bacterium | reverse complement strand
ACCTCCCTTGCTTTGCCGGTATCTTCGCTGCATGTTTACTTGCCGGTTGCAGCGGCCCGGAAGCCGACCGGAAGCCGAATATCATTCTGATCTATGCGGATGACCTCGGCTACAACGACGTGTCGGCCAACGGTGCCACGGCCATTCAGACACCAAATTTCGATCGCATTGCGGCCGAGGGGATGCGTTTCACCGACGCCCACTCTCCATCGGCCGTCTGTACGCCGTCACGGTACGGAATACTCACCGGACGGTACGCGTGGCGGACGTGGCTGCAGAACTGGGTGCTGCACGAGCACATGCCGTTGCTCATCGATACCGATCGGTATACACTGCCGAAGATGTTGCAGGGGGAGGGCTACGTGACGGGCGCGGTCGGCAAATGGCACCTCGGATGGGGGGATGAACGCAATGTGGATTTCAACGGGGCGGTAGCCCCCGGGCCGCTTGAGGTAGGATTCGATGAGTTCTTTGGGGTTCCCTTCAGCCACAACAGTTCCCTGCGCCTGCAGAACTACGTGAGCGGACGACGGATCGTCGGACTACAGGAAGGAGATGATATAGACGACCCCGCCGTTCAGGAGATGCTGGCGCGCCGCCTGGAAGACACGGCCATCGAGCTCAGCGAGGAAGCGGTCGACTTCATAAGAAGGCACCGGGACGAGCCGTTTTTTCTTTATTACCCAACGACCAATATCCATTTTCCAGTGACCCCCAACGAGCGGTTCAGGGGAGAGAGCAATGCGGGTCTGTACGGCGACTTCGTCGTGGAATGGGACTGGGCAATTGGAGAGGTGCTGCAGGTTCTGGACGAATTCGGGCTCTCCGAAAACACCCTTCTCATCGCCACAAGCGATAATGGGGGAAGACCGGATCCTCCCATTATGGGTGACCAAGGTCACGATCCCAATGCCCCGCTTAGAGGGACAAAGCGGCAGATCTGGGAAGGAGGGCACCGAATACCCATGGCCGTCAGGTGGCCGGGAATGGTGCCGGCCGGGACCGAAAGCGACGAGACTATTTGCCATACGGACTTTTTCCCGACGCTTGCCGCCCTATTCGGCCGAACGCTGCCGAATGAAGCCGCCGAGGATGGTTATGATATTCTCCCGGTCTTTCTTGGCAAATCCTATTCATCACCGATCCGTGAGGCGACGGTCCATCATTCCGTCAACGGGATGTTCGCCATCCGACAGGGCGACTGGAAACTGATCGAAGGCGATACCGACGGAGACTACCGCGAAGGCTCACTGGCCGAGATCGACTTCTCCAACCTCCCGGAACGCGATCCCGCTACCGGCGCATGGATACCGTTTCTTTATGATATCCTCGACTACGACCGGGATAATCCGGTGTATCGCCTGTACAATTTGGCCGATGATCCGTTTGAAAGTGAAGACCTTGCTGCAACACATCCGGGAAAGGTGGAAGAACTTCGTTCCCTACTCGATCACTATCGGGAAGAAGGAAGAAGCGTGCCTACACGGTAGACACCGTTCATTCATCGGTTCATGATGTGATCAGATGCCCCTGAAATCACGAATAATTGCTTTCATCTGTATCGTTGTGCCCATTCTGGTCGTCGATCAGGTGTCCAAGGTCGTGGCGCGGGATACGCTTATGGGCGGACGCGTCTTTTCCTTTTTCAACGGATTTCTGACGCTTCAGTATGCGGAGAATCCGGGAGCATTCCTGGGTTGGGGATCTACCTTGCCGCCGGTGTGGCGCACCATCGCCTTTTCCGTGCTTCCGTTTTTGCTACTGGCCATTCTGGCCGTCTCGATCCTCCGATCACCGGACGGTAACAGGGCTACCGTTGCCGGTGCGGCCATGGTATTCGGGGGCGGCCTTGGTAATCTGGTCGATCGCCTGGTTTTCAATGGTATGGTAACCGATTTTGCCATGCTTCAACTAGGTCCGCTGAGAACGGGCATCTTCAACGTCGCCGACATGGCGATCACCGGAGGGGTCATCCTCCTCATCCTGCACCAGCTTTTTGCCGGCCATCCCGAACGAAAACAACCCGTAACAGAGCCCGAACAGGTCTCGGGTGCCTCTCAGGATCTCCCGAACACCTGATCGACCATCTCCCATCACATGCGAAGCCGTCCGATTGGCGCTCACATCTCCTGTACGAGTACTATTGGGAGTGGAATTATCCCCAGATATCCATCGCATTTGCCGCCAGGGGGGATCGATACAAGTACATCCGTTATCACGGCGCATGGGATTCCGACGAGTTTCATGATGTGGAAAACGATCCGCTGGAGAGATGCAACCTCATCCGGGTTGATTCCCGCGCGTCGGTCATCGAAGCGACGAAAAACCGTCTCTTCGAACTCCCGCATTCGATTCATGAATGATGAACCGATGAGAGAGACGGTCGGGACTTTCGAATTCTTCAATCTGAAATTGGCACGAGATCGCGCGATATTACATACAACGGCCATCCCACGTTTAGACCACACTATGAAGCGAGATTACAAAGCATCCTTTCAGATAACATCCTGGAACGAGGAAACGGTCGGGGAGGAGAAGGATGGGTCGACGGTGAAACGTGCAGTGGTGACGCAAACGTACAAAGGCGATATGGAGGGTACCGGTACCGTCTCCTACGTCATGTTCTACCGGGACCAAAAAACGGCTGACTTTATCGGATTCGAGCAGTTCGAAGGAGAGGTCAAGGGAAAAAACGGCGCCTTTGTGATGCGTCACGACGGAGTGTTCAAGGACGGCAAGGCGAGCAGCGACTGGATTATCGAAATCGGCTCGGGCTCCGGGGAGCTCGATGGGATAACGGGCGACGGATCATTCAAGGCAGGCCATGCGGGGACGGCACGGGTTAATTGCCGGATCGCGTTGGCAAAATAAAGCACGGAGTCTGCTACCAGGTACGCGGAACACCGTACCTGGTACCACGGGATAGCGTCCTAAAAGTCCGTATCCGGCTCCTCGATGTTCAGGTCCTTGATCCAGATGTTGCGGTAGAGCACGCTGTGGCCTTCGGCCTGCAACTTCAGCGGACCGGGACGGTCTGTAATGCCTACGCCGTCATCATCATTGTCTCCGTCGATTCCAGAGGCCGGTCCTCCCCACACGCGTGTAATGGTCTGGTTCTCGTGCACCTTCTCGCCGTTGAAATACATCGTCACCATCGCCTTCTCAACCCGTGTGGTGTCTTCGAAACGGGCTGCACGGAAAACGATGTCGTATGCATTCCACTGGCCGATGCCGTTGAAAAGCTCATAGGGCGCTGCGTGCTCATTGATGATGGCCGCCATGCCATGAGGCCCATCTTCGCCCTCTACAACCTGTATTTCATAGCGATTCTGCAGATAGACGCCGCTGTTGGCATGCTCGGCAGGCATCAGAAATTCGACGTGCAGCCTGAAATCGCGATACTCCTCTTTGGTTATGAGATCGGCGACGCCGTAGGACTGTCCCACCGCCGCCGGATCGAGGCTCGACATAACCGTGCCTTCGTCAACCGGATCCTCCATAAGCGGCCAGCTGACAGGCATTTCGGCGGCAAACCGCGGCCCCTCTTCCCAGTAGCGCCAATTTTCGTGCAGCATTTCTTCGCTGCCGTCGAAAAGTACTTCGGCTCCTTCGGGCGCATCGGCTCCCACGCCGATGGTCTCGGGATATCGGTCGTCCGCCTGGGCGGCAGCCGATTCCATCGTGTCGGCCTCTGGATTACATCCCAGCAGGACAAAGAACAACAGTGCTAAAAGAACGGTGATGTATTTCATTTCGAAGCGTATGGTGGTGTTTGTGGTCGAGTGAAACCAGAATAAGAACACGGACGGACAAGTACATCATTTAACCGCGCCGGCAAACGAACTAGACAAGCGGACGTCCCCAGGCGCCGGCGCGAGCGCGCAACTGATCGAACATATCAATTACGACGGCTATCACGCGCATGCCCCGATAGAGACGCACACGGCGAGCGCAACGATTGCGGCCGTGACCGTCGATCGCGATACGGGTCAGGTCGAGATCGATCGGGTGATCACTGTGCAGTGATATGGGGCTGTGTGTCAACCCGCAAGGGGCGACGATCCAGATGGGAGGATGTTTTATGATAGGTTTGGGTTATGCACTATCCGAAGAGATCCGGCAATTTCGATGGCGGCATGGTCGGCTTCAACGATTGGTTCGGTTCCTCAAATCAAGAATTGCGGTGCCTATCTTCCGTATCGTTCATACGACCCAGTGGAATGAGCGCCAAAAGACATGAGAACATCGCGAATCCTCCTGGTCCTGTGCCTGACCGCTATGCCGGCAGTCGTAGGATTTTCCGATAACGCCGTTGCGCAGGAATCATCCGTTTCGGACGAAATCGCCGAATTGAACGCAGGGATCAGCAATCTCCGGCACGCCTTCGACGTACTCGAGAAGAAGGTGGACGACCTGATGTGGTTCGAGCGCGTTGGGGATGTTGCGCACATCGACAAGCTCTACATCATGGGTCCGCGGAAAGCCGAGCGCACCCAGCGCAATAAGACCGCCCAGGGATACGGGAATCGCTTCCGCTTTCAAACCTACGTTTTCATACCGCGAAATATCGATCCGTCCCAACAGTACCCGCTGATCGTGTTGCCCCACGGTGGCGTCCATAGCAACTTCAACACGTACTACACGCATATCGTCAGGGAACTCATGGCCCAGCAGTACATCGTGGTGGCCGCCGAGTATCGCGGCAGCACCGGGTACGGGCGGAGCTTTTATGAGTCAATCGACTACGGCGGACTGGAAGTGGAAGACGTGCTCGCCTCGCGGGACTACATGGTGGAGAACTACGACATCGTAGATGAAGATCGCGTGGGGATCATCGGATGGAGTCACGGCGGACTGATCGCCCTCATGAACATCTTCGACCATCCCGATGCCTATCAGGTCGCATTCTCCGGTGTCCCGGTAAGTGACCTCATCGCCAGGATGGGGTATAAGACCCAGGGCTATCGAGACCTGTACTCCGCCGACTATCACATCGGAAAAACGGCCTATGAAGATGTGGAGGAGTACCGGCGGCGATCCCCGGCGTGGCAGGCGCATAAGCTTCAAACGCCCCTGCTGATCCATACGAATACGAATGATGCAGACGTGAACGTGCTGGAGGTCGAGCACCTGATCAAATCGCTGCAGGCGGCAGAGAAGGACTTCGAGTACGAGATCTTCGACGCGGTACCCGGTGGACACTCGTTCGATCGCATAGACACGCGCACCGGTCAGCAGATCCGGGTCAAGATCTACCGGTTCCTTGCCGAACACCTTGCGCCGCCGAACCCCATCAACAACGTTGAAGCCCTCCGACGGGCCGCTTATCGTTTTGAGTGACCACGATTGTCCGCGCTGTGCGCTCGACCACAGACCTCAAAGATGAAGCACCATTTTTGCCAAAGCCCTTGACAAACACAATTCAACAACTTATCATGCAGTGTGTGAACATTCACTCTGGTGTTAAAATGCTTTAATATGAATACTGACTTTACAGAAAGACAAAAAGAAATAATAAACGCTTCGCTTGAAATAATAGCAGAAAGCGGTATACAAAACTTGACAATAAAAAATCTCTCACTAAAAATTGGAATTGTAGAATCTGCCATTTACCGACATTATGATAGTAAAACTGATATTTTGATTGCTTTGCTTGATGCAGCAGGAAAGCAAACAAAATACATTAAAGAAAAGGAGGTCGACAGCATATTTGAGTTTATTGAAGAAAATCTTGAAAATCATTTTATGACGTTTCAGGAAAATCCTGCACTGGTTTCTGTTGTGTTTGCAGAGGATTTGTTTCAAAATGAACCTCAACTTGTTGAAAAAACGCGCCTCAAAATGCAAAAAGGGCTCTCCTCATTATCTAAATTAATTCAGCAAGGACAACAAAGCGGGGAAATCAGAACGGATATTGATGCAGGGATTATTTCCGTCATGATAAATGGCAGCTTGAGAATGCTGGTAAAGCAATGGAGAATGTCAGGCTATTCCTTTAGACTTATTGAGAAAGGAAAGAAACTTATTGAAACTTACAGGCTGCTGTTGATAAATCCCTGAAAGTGTACAATCGCTAGTTTAAGCAGATTATAATCACATTATTATTAGGTTATTATAATAAAATAATTATACTAATAAAATATCACCTGCATGTATATAGAGTCAAAAATAATTTATCGCATTGCTGGAGTTTTAATACTGGCAGGCGCTGTTTTGTTAACAATTCTGTTGATGAAAAGTCGGCCTGAGGCTCAGAAACAGCAGAAGCAACAAAGTTCCCTTCATGTTGAAGGACAGAAAGTTGTTAATGAACCTATAAAATCTGCCATTTCACACAGTGGTCGAATTTCTTCCTATGAAACTGTCATGCTATCTGCCGAGGTCAACGGCCGCATTCTCCAAGGCAATATTGCGTTTAAGGAAGGCGAGCGGTTCCATAAGGGAGATTTGTTAATTCGCATTTACGACGATGACATAAAAGCATCCCTTGCTGCCAGTAAGAGCAATTTTCTTCAAAGACTGAGCGGCGTCTTACCCGATATAAAAATTGACCTTCCCAATGAATATCATAAATGGAATAGTTTATTCTATTTGATTAACGTCGATGAACCTCTGCCTAGTTTGCCAGAAATGCATACAGAGAAGGAGCAAGTATTTATGTCATCAAAGGGTGTTTTGTCAGAATATTACTCAATCAGGAGCCTGGAAATCAACTTAGACAAATACAAAATAATCGCTCCTTTTGATGGAGCTTTCAAGGATGTACAACGGCAGGCCGGGGCTGTAGCAGGTGTGGGAGCGGTCCTGGCTACAATCGTGCGAACCGACCGCCTTGAAATTATAGTTCCTGTTCCGCCGGAAGATGCAAAATGGATTGAGCCGCATATTCCAGTTACGATAACCGGAGAAAATAACTACTCAGCCAGTGGTACTGTTTCGCGCATTGCCGATTTCGTGGATGAAAAAACACAAACAGTAAAGATTTATATCAAATACATCTCGAATGGAAAACAGGCTTTTAAAATTGGTGAATATGCTTTAGCCACATTTGACATCGACAAACGCGTCAAAGGCGTAAAGATCCCAAGAGAGGCATTGATTGACGGAGAAAAAGTGTATGTGACTAAAAACAACAGGCTGCTCTTGCAAAAAGTGACCCTGGAGCGCAAACTCAACGACCATGCCATCATATCAGGTTTGGATGACGGAACTATTGTAGTTACCGAATCACTTGTTGATGTTTCGGAGGGAGATAAGGTAATAATAAAATAGGTCAAAAAGGGTAATTGCAAAGCAATATTAAAATAGTGGATACGTGAAGAATATTATTAAACTATTTGTTGAATATCCCTTTTACGGGAAAATAGTAGTTGCAATACTCCTGATTTTCGGAAGTGTTGGTTTCATCAATATGAAGAAATCATCTTTTCCGATGGTTGAGTCCAATACGTTGCGGATTACCGTTAAATATCCCGGAGCAACGCCTCAGGAGATGGATGAAGGAGTTACAACATTGATCGAAAACGCCATACGAGGTGTTCCGGGCATAAAAGAGTTTACTTCACAGTCCACGGAAAATCTTTCGCAAATCACCATTACTTCCACGTTTGGTTATGATATCGATGAATTGCTGATAGACGTAAAAAACCAGGTAGACGGCATCTCCAACTTCCCGGCCGATGCAGAGAAACCCGCAGTTGCAAAGGTTCGCTCGCGCGACCGGGCCATGTACCTGGCTTTATTATCGGAGAACGAAGACCGTCTGAAAATGAACGAGCTGGCCAACCGAATCGAAGATGATTTGCTTCTTTCAGGGGAGATAAGTCAAATATCGATGGAAGGCCTACCCTCAAACCGGATGGAAATTGCTGTTACTATCGATGAAACCCAATTGCGCCGGTACAATCTGAGTTTTGCAGATGTGCAGCACGCCATAACATCGAACAACCAGGATATTCATGGTGGAACAATCCCGCTATGTCCGCGCCATCACCACGGCCACGCCGGGTTCGGCCGGCATCATCC
>CAZIIP010000109.1:0-1552 GCA_964539455.1 uncultured Rhodothermales bacterium | reverse complement strand
TATTCATGGTGGAACAATCCGCAGCTCCCGCGAAAAAATCAAGGTGGTTAGCCGCCAACGTTCCGTCAATGCTGACAGTATCGCACAAATTGTGGTTAAAAGCAGTCTGGATGGACGTTTGGTGCGAATTGGCAATGTAGCTGAGGTCCGCAAGCAATACGAAGAAGACCCGACAGAGAGCTTTGTAAATGGGAAACCCGCGGTAATCCTCAACATTACCAAACTCCGGACCGAAGATCTGGAAAATATTTCCGCATTTGCCAACGATTACGTCCGCACGTTCAACGAGGAGCAGGATCATTTTCAAATTATCATCTTGGAAGATTATACTGAAAATACTAACTCCGAACTCTCTGTATTCATTAAAAACGCAGTAATGGGCATATTTCTGGTTGTGATACTGCTCACGCTGCTTCTCAATTTTAGGCTTTCACTTTGGGTAGCCTGGGGAATTCCAGCAGCCTTTCTGGGAATGTTCATTGTAGGTGCGTTATATGGCTCTACAATCGATAAGCTCTCACTGGTGGGAATGATCCTGATCGTGGGGATTTTGGTTGACGACGGCATTGTTATTGGCGAAAACATCTTTACCCATTTTACAAAGGGAAAATCGCCTCAGCTGGCTGCCATTGACGGTACCCTGGAAGTATTGCCCGCAGTTTTCATATCTATACTCACTACTATTATCGCTTTTACTCCGTTATTTTTTATCGAAGGATTTTTAGAGATGCTTTATGCAATGGGGTTCGTGGCTGTTGTTTGCCTGATATTCTCCCTCATTGAAGGAGTCTTTGTATTACCCGGACATGTGGGCAATTCGAAAGTATTAAAAGCAGAAAACAAAAATAGCAGGTTAAGCCGTATTTCCAACAAAATAGTGTACATCCTGCGTGACCGCCTCTATATGCCGTTTTTAAGAAAAATACTCCAGGCCAAAGGATTAGTCATCATCATTATAACCAGTTTAATGATCGTAACCGGAGGCATGGTCATCAGCGGGCATATCCCGTTTACTTTTTTTCCGCCCAGCCCGTCGGAAATGTTCAATATCGACCTGGCGCTCAAACCCGGTGAACACAAGGAAAGAACCTTAAAAGAACTGCAGTGGATAGAGAAACATATCTACGAAGTGAATCAGGAACTGATGGAAAAGCATGACCGTGATAAACCTTTTGTTAATACCACACAGATAAATTTGGGCACTGCCTTTAACGGAATAGAAACGGGGACACATGCCGGGGTAATCCGGGTGTTTTTATATACCTCAAAGGGAACAAACGTTACAGACAAAACCATCCAAAAAGCTTTAACCCAAAAACTTGGGGAAATACCGGCGGCCTACAAGTTTGCGATGGGGACTTCCAGCGGACGCGCTCAACGTTTTGGGGCGCCGGTTTCGATCGGGTTGTTGGGATATGACCTGACGACGCTGGAAAAAGCCAAAAGAGAACTCAAAGATGAACTATCAGAAATAGACGAACTCTATAACGTAACGGATAACAGCCAGTTAGGAAGCCAGGAAATCCGCATCCGGTTAAAACCGAAAGCTTAC
>CAZIIP010000108.1:0-9675 GCA_964539455.1 uncultured Rhodothermales bacterium | reverse complement strand
GAACCGCTTGATATGGAACAATGGGCCGCACTGTTGACCGGTGGGCTGTATCTCAACATCCATACCGATGCCTATGCACCGGGTGAGCTGCGCGGGCAGGTCGAACTGCGGGACGGATGGGCGCTCGGTGCCAACCTGAATGCCGAACAGGAAGTCCCCGGATCGGAAAGTGACGGTTCCGGGACGGCGTATATGGCCTTAACCGATGCAGGTCTACATTTCTTTCTGACCGCAGCTTCACTCACCGGCCCGATTACGGCCGCCCATTTTCATATGGGCGCCGAGGGTACCGACGGTCCGCCGGTGCGCACGATCACGGACGATTTCGCATACGGCGGTCATACGGCCTATGGCGTTTGGTCCGCTTACGACGACGAGCCGCTTACGGATGATCTGATCGGCGCTTTGGCGGCGGGAGACATCTACATCAACATCCACACGGACGAATATCCGGCCGGCGAAATTCGCGGACAGGTGCTTCCGCTGGAGGGAGCCCAGCTCGGATCGCGATTGACACCCATGCAGAACAGCGTAGAAATGGAAGAAATGCCGGCCGGAACGGCCTTGCTTTCGGTCGGTGATGAGGGCGCTGCGTTTTACGTAACCGTAGAGGGCCTTACCGGACCCATCACTGCCGCGCATTTCCACATGGGGGCGACGGGTGTTAACGGACCTCCGGTTCGGACGATCACCGATGATTTTTCCGGGCAGACAGCCTCGGGCGTCTGGACCGCGACCGATGACGAACCCCTGACACAGGAGATGATGGCCGCCCTTTTCCAGGGTGGGCTCTATCTGAACATTCATACCGATGCGAATCCGGGCGGCGAAATCCGTGGGCAGGTGCTTCCCGTAGGCGGAGCGGGGCTGACCGCGCCCCTGACTTCGGCCCAGGAGAACCACGACGTTGATGGCGATGCAACCGGCTCCGCTCTCGTGCAGTGGACGCCTGAGGGTATTTTGTTTGATGTCACTGTAGACGGACTATCCGGAGATATTACGGCTGCGCATTTCCATCGCGGCGCTGCCGGGACGGACGGACCTCCGGTTCGGACGATCACCGACGATTTTTCCGGATGGACCGCACGTGGTATGTGGACGGCAACCGACGAAGAGCAGCTGACGCTGGAACTGGTCGGGGCACTTTTCACCGGCGAATTGTACCTGAACGTTCACACGGCGCTCAACGCACCGGGTGAAGTACGCGGACAGGTCCATGTTGCAGGAGCGGAGGGAATTGCCGTTGCTCTCGACACCGAGCAATCGGTTTCAAAGCAACAGGCCGCACACGCACAAGGTACCGCGTCGATTTCGTTGACGCCGGCCGGTCTGGTGTATACGACGACGGTAGCCGAGCTCACCGGCCCCATAACGGCCGCGCACTTCCATCGCGGCGCCCGCGGAGCAACCGGCCCGCCGGTCCACACCATCTCGTTCGAAGACAATACGGCGACGGGATTCTGGTCGACCACCTTCGGGGCGGAAGCTCTCACGATCGACGACGTCATCGATCTCTACGCCGGTAATATCTATCTCAACGTTCACACGGACGAGAATCCGGGTGGCGAAATACGCGGGCAGGTTGACGCCGGAATGGTGGTTTCAACCGCCTCCGAATCGGACGGTCTGACGGTACTGCCCGACCGGATCCGTCTCGATCAGAATTATCCTAACCCGTTTAATCCGGCGACCAGAATCGGCTTTGAGCTTGAGGAACCGATGGACGTCAGCATAGATGTGTTTGACGTCCAGGGGCGTCGGGTGGGGCAACTCGCGTCCGGCGTCTTCCAGTCCGGTCGCAATGAGGTCGTATTCAACGCGGCGGGGCTGCCCAGTGGCACCTATTTTGCGGTGATGACCACGTCTTCGGGTGTGGATCGCATCAAAATGATGCTGCTGAAATAGTCTGTCCGCCCGATTTATCACTTGTTTCGAACGGTCCCGTCAGATTTCGGCGGGGCCGTTTTGTCGTCCGAATGATCGGATTGTCAATCGGTTTTCGACATTCGGGATGCAGGTAAGGATCGGATCTGTTTGATGACCCTGGCTGAAGGGGCGTGCATGGCGTGCCACAGATCCCAGTTACGCTGACCGTTGAGCCAAAACTCTGGTGTTGTGCCGAAAAGCGCACTCAGCCGGAGTGCCGTGTCCGGTGTAATCCCACGCTTTCCGTTGACAATCTCATTGATGCGTGGATAGGATACGTGGATCAGCTCGGCCAACTCCACCTGGGTCATCTCGAGCGGCTGCAGGAATTCCTCCAAAAGCATCTCCCCCGGGTGTGTCGGAGGACGATTTGTCGGCAATCGTGACATATTCAGTGATAGTCGGTGACCTCTACCCGAGTCGGACCCTGTTTCGTCCAGATGAAGCAAATTCGGTATCGGTCGTTGATTCGAATGCTATGCTGACCGGATCGGTCGCCTTTCAATAGCTCCAGTCTATTTCCCGGAGGTGCACGAAGATCATCCAACAGCACGGCCTGGTTTAGCTGGTCGAGCTTTCGGAAGGCGATTCGCCACAAAGAAGCGGGACACGCCTTGATCGCCCGTTTGGAGCGCTTGTCATTGAAGATGTCTTCGGATGCCCGATCGGCGAAAGATACGATCAATTATAACGTACAACGTGATACGTTACACCATCAAAAAGCGAAACGGTTTCGCATAGCAGAACCTGGGATGCCCGTAGTTGGTTGACCGGGCACAAGCTTGCAGAAACTATCGCTAAGGCATTACACGCAATTGGGAGGTGTTTCTGCGTGGCTGGTTTTCGGAGAGTAACTAGCTCTGTCGGTTGGTACGGAAGTCATAAGTTCCATTGACCAGTACATGCTTGAAGAAGAGCGGTGAGATGTGTGAGCGGGCGTCGTCGCTGTAGGCGCTATTCTCGGTCAGCAGTTGTGCGACGCGCGGGGTGTTATAGACCAAGATTGCGTTTGAGAGCAAGCTGAGGCAGCTGGCCTTGTTCATGATTTCGAAATAGTTGCCGGTTTCAAACTCACCTTGATTTGCAAAGAACACGTGACGGGCCAGCCGTTGTCGTTGTTCGCCTCGGTTGAGTTGCCATTCGACGACGCGGCGCATATCGGGATCGGCAAAGTAACGTAGCAGGTAGGTGGTTTTCAGCAGACGCCCGAGCTGCTGCAAAGCCCTTGCCAGGCGGCTTGATTGGTTGGCCAGGCGTGTTGCGATAACGTGTGCGCTTGTGATCCGATGCTTGAGTGAGGCAGCTATGCGAACAAGCGAATCGTATTGTTCGGCAATGAGATCCAAATCGATGGTGCCGCTGAAAAGAATGGAGAGATGAGGCCATCGGTCCAAGACAAAGAGATCTTCACCCGGTCTCGGAGCCGGTCGGAAGAGCCGCTGTTTTTTCAGATTCTGGAAGCGTGGCATGAACTCAAAGCCCAGTAAATGGCAGAGTGCAAACACTTGGTCTGTCACGCCATGTGAATCTGTATGGTGAGTATGAATGTCGAGAGTTGATTCGTTTTCAATCAGCCCATTGAGCACATATAGCGCTTCCCGTTCACCGCAAGAGATCACTTCTGTGTGATAGTTGCTCAGGCGATCTGAAACGTGAGTGTAGAGAGTCACTGCCCGGTGGTAGTAGCCAAAGTAGCGCGGGTATAGCGAAGCGATCAGTGAGCTTTTCCGTACCCGGAATCGTTGCCCGTCTGAGGAAGAGCGCGTTCCGTCGCCCCAGAGTGGGATCATGCCCCTCCAGGTCCCGTCGAGGAGTCCGTTATGATAGTTGACCAGTCGTGTGTTTGCTTCGCGGAGCGCTTCCGGTCCCAGATGCTGGCGCGTGATGCGCCGCAAGACATCAATTGTCAGGCCCTTTTCGCGCTGATCTGGGATCAACGAGTCAGCCATGGCGCTGACCCCAATGTTGGTTCCGTGGGCCACCAATGCTGCCATAAGCGCCTCCCTCACAGATGTCCTTTTCCCAACCTTGCCAGCGTCACACAGAGGGTCAAGGAATGAACACAGTCGATCAACTTCTGCGATTAAATGCTCGATACGAATCCGGCGGAGATTCGCTTGGATGAACTGACGAAGCGTTTTGGTCTGTCTAGGTTCGCCTATTGAGCTGTCACCTTTAATTATCAATCGCCCATCGCGCACCCTCACTAAGGGATTCTTTGGCAGCATGCGTTCAAACTGCCCTGCCGCAGTCTCAAAATCGGCGATTAATGAGCGAAGAGCGGTATCGGCCTCCCTGGGAAGCCTCAGATCGTCGTAGGCAATAACGCGATCGCGCCGCCACTGCTGCTCCTCCATGCAAAGTGACCAAAACGAGACGTGATGTCGGCTTGCCGGTAGGTAGAGATCGCCACTGTGCAACGCGTCTTTGATTGCGTCGGCCAGGAACCACTCCCACGTCCTGCGACGCATGCGCGGATCTTCTTCGCTTTCGAAGGCCCGTCGCCATTTGTTCGGGATGAACGACGTATCTACTTGATCTGGGAATCGGTTGATTTCACCATGATCTAACTGTCTGACAAGTTCAATGGCCGCCATCAGCGGCTCGTTGCCAGGCTCGCAGGCGAAATCAAGATCCAGAAAGGCGGAAAAGTATCGCCGAAAGTTATTGTATCGGCGGTGATAGAATTCCAACAAGCCAATCGACGTCAACTGGACAAAGGCTCTGGAATCATCCAGCGCCGCTTTTACTTCATTCGGTCTATAAGTCGCAAAAAGGCGGTCCAAATCTCCTCGTCCGGAGAGATAGTCGTCGAGAGCAGTTGCGACGAGGTCGTTTAGCGTGTTCACACTTGCTCGGATCCGCTTTCGCTGCCGACGTTGGGCTTCCTCCCACTCGTTGCGCGATTTCCGTATGGCATCGGTCATGAACTGATGGTGCATCGCGACCAGCCAGTCGAGCAGTTGTTTTTTGGACTCATGAAGAAAGCAGGCCGCCAAGGCGTATCGTTTCTCAGCAGGAACGCGTCGGATCTGCCAGACACTGAAGCCCTTAGCCGCTTCGTAGAGTTTCTGCATGAAGCGGGGCTGAATGTGCGCAAATGATATCCGATGTATTTCGAGCCTGGAGAGCGTGTTGTAGCGCTTGAGGTAGTCAGCAATGTGCATCGCTTTGGCAGTTGGCGGATAGGCTGCAAAGCGGAAGAAGGCAGATCTACTCTGTTCGGCCTCGACTTCGAGCAGATCGTCGATTTGCTTGCGCATCGCCATTGGAATCTGCACGAAGATGTCTTTGAAGAGCGAAGCCTCAACCCGCTTGTAGGCTGCATTGACAAGGCGGGCTAGTACGCTCGGGCCTGGCAGGATGACGCGGTGTTGTCGAAGGAAGTGAGCGACTTGTTCGATCAGACCCGGCGGACTGCCCTGCTGCGCAAGCGGATGCGTTTCGTCCATTCGGCAAACCAGTTGTTCCTCAACGTATTCCCCAATCCGGGATTCTGCTTCGGAATCGAATGGCTTCCAACCGAGAAATGCAGCGATCTCCCGTTGATGGTCTGCTTCGGTGTTCTCTCGCGCGTAAGCGGCGATCCGTTCCAGCGGAGACAAATCCAGTTGTCGGCAAATGTAGGCGACCACTGCCGCTGGAATGGTCTCAAAACCGGAGACAAACCTGCCCTGCTTGCGTAGCGTACAGATTTGAAGTGCATACCGGCACAGGTTCTCGCTTCCTCGGTGGCGTCCTGTCTGGTTAATCTCCTCATCGGTTAATGTCCAGTCAATGGCCAGTTCTTCCTCCGTCGGAGAGTCCGAGCCCGCGGGCTTCCCACGCTCTCCTGCGTGACGGACTACAGCCTGACCGGGGTCAAAATCAGACACCGGCTGTTTTTTGGATTCAGACATTCGTCTCAGCCCAGGTTGATGTCACTCCTTTCAAGATCGTCGGATAGATCTTCCTGTGAAGGACGGGTGTAGACAGCGGTCGTATCAAGCGACTCGTGGCCGAGCAGGCCAGAAAGTTCAATCAGTTTGCCCGGATGGCTGCGCAGATAGCTGGAAGCAAAGGTGTGACGTAGCGTGTGCGCCGAGACAGGAAGTCGTGTAATCTTCGCCTTCTCAGACAGGACTTTAATCAGATGTTGAATGCTGCGTACCGAAAGCGGTCGGCCACGCTTGCTCATAAAAAGTCGTGGCCCTTCCTCTGATCGCTCAATGTAGGCTGACAGAGCACGCCGAGCTGCGGTATTCAACGGAATGACCCGGTGCTTCATACCCTTTCCTTCCCGAACCTCAACGACACCAGAGCGGGAGCCAAGTGTTATGTCCGCCTGTGTGAGCGCTGCTACCTCGCCAACACGTAGGCCAGCCTGGAGCATTAGTTGTACTATCGCCATATTGCGAAAGGCTAGTTTCGGGGGCGCGGCTTCGGCGGCTCGAATGAGAGCCAGTATCTCGCTCTTCTTAAGACTGAGAGGTCGCCGCCTGGCCGAGCTTCGCACAAATCGCAATCCGATTGCAGGATTCTTCGACATTGCATCCTGTGCAACAAGCCATGCGTAGAAACGACGAAATGTCAGCAAGCGCCGATTGACGGTGGCTGGTCGTCGTCGATCCTTATGGATGAGGTGCTTGCGAAAGGCGCGCAGGTCTGCGCTTGTCACCTCGACAAGCGGAATGTGGCGCGAACCCTCATGCAACCAGACCAGCCACTGCTGCAGTTGATGGAGATCGCTGAGATAGGCTTTGATCGTCGAGGGCGATAAATCCTGCTTCGTAAGTTCGGTTCTGAAGCGACCCAGCAGCAACTCATCAGAACTCTCCAAGGATTGCTTGTCGGCAGATGCACTCATTACACGCAATACCACAGACTAGATAAACGGGGCTGTTATTGCGTGTAATATACCCCGTAGTGCAGATTCCGACGCAAATCGGCCACTGATTCCGATCCAATTCGGCCGGGGTACCGAGAATATTCGGCCACCCTGCCGGAGGTTTTCAGCCACCTGTGACAAGCGTTTGTGAGCGGAGGGTCTGAACTGTTGTATTCTCTTCTCTTTTTGCTCTTAAGAAAGGAGAAGAGTCTATGGCCAGACCCAGAATACCGTTGCGAAACGTCAAAGAGATACTTCGCCTCAAGCATGAATGTGGCCTCAGTGAGCGGCAGATCGCCACCTCATGCAAGGTCTCCCGCAGTACGGTGGCCGACTATTTGAGTCGGGCCTGTGAGCACGGCATTAGCTGGCCGTTACCAGAGGGGCTCACAGACGAGTTGCTCGAGGAGAAGCTGTTCTCCGGGCGGCTGGTTCGAAGTGAGTGTTCGAGGCCAGTGCCGGACTGGAAGGAGGTCCATCTGGAACTGAGTACCAAGGGTGTCACATTGATGCTTTTGTGGCAGGAGTACCTCAATCGATATCCTGATGGGTATAGCTACAGCCGATTCTGCGAGTTGTACCGGGCGTGGAACAAGCCCTTTGATGCGAGGATGCGTCAGCACCACAAGGCCGGAGAGAAGCTGTTTGTGGACTGGAGCGGACTTACGGCAGATGTGATTAATCCGGCAACCGGTGAGGTGCGTAATGCAGAGATTTTTGTGGCTGTTATGGGCGCATCGAACCACACCTACGCGGAGGCCACATTCTCGCAGTCGCTCCCGGATTGGATAGGTGCGCACAAAAGGGCATTCCTCTTTTATGGTGGTGTCCCAAAGGTTGTGGTCCCCGATAATTTGAAAGTCGGTGTCACGAAGGCCAACTACTACGAACCGGAGATCAACCGGACCTATGCGGAGATGGCCCATCACTACGGTGTGGCCATTTTGCCCACGCGTACGTCAGCTCCACGTGACAAGGCTCCGGCGGAGAAGGGCGTCCAGGATATCCAGCGCCGCATTCTGGCCCCGCTTCGACACCGGCAGTTCTTTTCGCTGGAGGAACTCAATGAAGCGATCGGCGAACTGCTCGATCGTCACAACAATCAAATCATGCAGCGGCTGGGAGAATCACGCCGTTCACTCTTTGAAAAGCTCGACAAACCGAAGCTCAGAAGTCTGCCCACAAGTGCATACGTGTACGCTGAGTGGAAGAAAGCGAAAGTGGGACCGGACTACCACATCACCGTGGAGGAGCATCATTACAGTGTGCCGCACACCCATATCCGGCGCACCATTGATGTACGCGTTACCCAGACAACGGTCGAATGCTACTACAAGAGCCGGAGAATCGCCGTTCACCAGAGAAGCTCTCGCAAGGGACAACACACGACCGTGGCCGCCCATATGCCCAAACACCACCGCGCATGGGCAGAATGGACGCCGGAGCGAATTATCCGTTGGGCGAAGAAAACCGGAGATGCAACAGCCGACGTCGTAGCCGGCATCATGGCCTCCAGAAAGCATCCGGAGCAAGGCTTCCGTGCCTGTCTGGGCATTATGCGCCTGGCCAAGAGCTACGGAGCCAAACGCTGTGAGGCCGCCTGCAAGAGAGCCCTTGCCATCGGATCGCTCCGCTACCGATCCGTCGAATCCATCCTCAAGCGCGGACTCGATCAGATTGAGTGGAACGATACTGAGGAGCCTCACCGCTCCATCACCCACGACAACATCCGCGGACCCCGCTATTACAACTAACCTCAAAACAATATGCTTACCAATCCCACATTGCGCCAACTGCAGGCGCTCCGCCTCGATGGAATGGCAGCCGCCTACGCGGCCCAACTCGAGCAGGCTGATATCCGATCGCTTGACTTTGACGAACGACTCGCACTCCTGGTCGACCGGGAAGCGACCGAGCGTGAGAGCCGACGCCTGACCAACCGCCTTCGCCGGGCCAGACTCCGTGAACAGGCCTCCATTGAAGACATCGACTACAAAAGCTCACGATCACTGGATAAGGCCACAATCATACATCTGGCCTCCTGCCAGTGGATAAGAGCCCACCAAAATGTCCTGATCGTCGGACCGACAGGAACGGGGAAGACCTTTATAGCTTGTGCCCTTGCCCACAAGGCTTGTCTTGAGGGCTTCTCCAGCCAATACTACCGCCTCAACCGTCTACTGCACGAGCTGACCATCGGAAAAGCCGACGGAACCTATGACAAACTCAACCGAAGACTGCTCAAAACCGATGTGCTCATCCTCGACGACCTCGGACTCAATCCCATTACGGCAGATGGACGGCGAGAGTTACTCGAACTGCTCGATGACCGGCACGGCAGTAAATCGACGATTGTTACAAGCCAGCTGCCGGTCAAATCCTGGCATGACGCCATCGGAGAAGCCACCCTCGCTGACGCTATTTTGGATCGACTTGTTCACAACGGTCACCGCATCGAACTTAGAGGTGAATCCATGAGAAAACAGAACGCAATCAATAATCACTCAACAGAAATAACCTCCTGATCCTCTCCTCATCAAAACGCTAACACAGGGCGGCCGGAAACGTCCGGGGACATGGCCGGAAATTCTCGTAATTGGTGGCCGGAAACGTCGGAATATGCAGGCGGATCGTTGTCCGGGGATCTGCCGAGGTGCAGGCCGGTGCACACGATATCGTTGTCGGCCTCTCTGGCCTTCCCGCAGGCAGCTACTTTGCATCCGTTCGCGCTAACGGACGAGCGTTTCCGGCAGCCAAACTCGTCAGGGTAGGCACCGACCCCGGAAGTCCGCATATCGACATTCTGTTGCGTGGTGCGGCCAGGGATCATCAGGCCGCATCGAAGCGCACACCGACTTTTCCTGCCACCGCTACGGCTGCCT
>CAZIIP010000107.1:0-9716 GCA_964539455.1 uncultured Rhodothermales bacterium | reverse complement strand
CCGTGTTGGTCTTTGCGGTGCCTTCTACCATTGTCGCCGGCATGTTTACTACCGGATCTCCGGGAAGTCACTTGGTGACGGTCATCACCTCCGTTTTCGGTTCGTTGCTGCTGGTATTTCCGATCGCTGCGGCAGCCATGCACACATTTAATCTGCTGCATCGGGAAATTGCCGCGGCAAATGGAGAGGACGGCAGATACGATCCCGGAGCCATCTCGCCCAGACAACATTGACCGCCCGGCGGATCAGGAGCGGACGATCGTCCGAGCTGCACGGGAAAGCATGGATCGGAGCCGCGGCGGGATCATGGGGCCGATTGTCGACCATGCGCTCCGCAGCTCGCGGACGACGGGCTCGGGTGAGAGTACGCGTATCATAGAGGCCATGAGCAGGCAGGCTGCCGCCAAAGCGAATCCGACGGTCGCAAGATTGCCCCATCCGAACGCCGTGCCGGTCAGCTTCGCTGCCAAAGATGCGACGCCTGCAGGAACGGCCAGCGTGAGTCCTCCCACGAAGCGATGTAAAAGTGTCTTCCAATCCACACCCAATTCGGCGTTCAGCAGAAACAGCATGCGCAACCAGACGGCAATGATCGCCGCCGCCGCGCCGCAGGCGGCCCCCGCCAGACCATACCAGCGCACACCCAGGCCCACAGCGGCAACCATTGAAACGGCATACAGTCCCTGAAGCAACACGATCATTCGTACCCGGCCGAGCGCACGAAGAAAATGCGTACCGGCGCTGAACGACGCCCGCATGAATCCGGCAAGCGCGAAAATCCGCAGAAGCGGACCCACCGCCCTCCATTGCTCGCCGTAGACGCCCACCACCAGTTCTTCCGGCAAGACGGCAATGCCGGCAAATAGCGGCAGCAGCAGAAAGCCGAGCATGCCGGATACCCTGAGATATGCGTTGCGCACAACGGACGGCTCATCCTGCACGCGTGCAACCGCCGGAAACAGAACGGAGCCAATCGCCTGCGCCAGGGCCTTGTTGGGCAGCGACATCACGCCATACGCCCGTGAGTAGATGCCCAGCGGTGCCGCGCCGAGCATCCGCCCCACAACGATGTTGTCGCCCTGGACCGCAAAATAGTTGAAGAGCTTCGCCAGCGACATGCCCCCGCCGAACGATAGCAGCTCTTTGCCTTCCCGCCGGCTCCAAAGGGGCTTGAGGGAATGCCTCGAAGCGATCCAGTACAGCGGGACCCGAAAAAAGGATTGGGCAAGTGATGCGAAAACGAGGCTCCATACCCCGAAGCCCGTCACGGCCAGGACAATGCCCACCGGGGCGTACCCGAACACGAGCCCGAATAGCTGAATTTTGAAGAGTGCCTTGAAGCGCAGTCGTCGTTCGAGCAGTGCCCTGCCGGTGGCTCCGATTCCGTCAAACAGAAAGGTCAACGACAACCATTGCAGAATGGGCGTCAGTCTCGGCTCACCCATCAACTGCGCGCCTGCCGGAGCAAAAAGGAAAACAAGCGCCGCGAGCAACACGCCGGTCACCACCGCAAGCGTAAATCCGACGCGAACGTGCCGGCTGCTGAGTTCGAGGCGCTGCACCAGAGCAAAATCGGTTCCCAGCGTCGAGAAAAGGGCCGCAAAGCCCGCCACAATAAAACCGAGTCGAATGAGTCCGAAGTCCTCCGGAACCAGCAGTCGGGCAAGGGCGATCCCGACAGCGAACTCAACGGCAAATCCGGCGGCGGCCCGGAGTCCCTGCCAGCCAAAGCCGTGTACGACCTGCCGTTTGAAAGAAGGCTCCAGCAAAACGGAACGAGATTAGGGGTAACGGACCTTCCCGGTTTCGGCGAAAAGATAGGTACCGCACGATCACAAGGAAACCAATCCCGGTTCAGATCTCTACAAGCGAGGCGACACACCGCCATGTCGAAAACCGGACACAACAACGTTGCATTCGCATGGAAAATGGTCGGGCAAACGGTATCGAATGTGCCGGCCGGACGAAAGGGCGGAGGTCTGTAGGCAAGGTTTGTTACAGACCGCTATAATCGCTAATTTACCGCGATATGGTGATGCCCGGAAAGCACGCATACACCGTCGCCGACCCTCGTTGATAGATAGTTGTATTTGATAGTGATATACTGAACGGATCGGTGCCCCACCGGTAGAGTCTTACAGGCGCATGCTTGCTCAAATCCTGTTTTTCCTTTTTGCCACCGCAGCGGTGGCGTCGGCGCTGTTCATGGTCGGTTCCCGCAGCCCGATCAACGGTGCGCTGTGGCTGGTCCTGAATTTTTTCTGTCTGGCTTGTCTGTATCTGACGCTCAATGCGCAGTTTATCGCGGTAATACAGATCCTGGTGTATGCGGGCGCGATCATGGTGCTGTTCCTCTTCGTCATCATGTTGTTGAATCTTGATGCGCTGCCGCGTTTTCCGGACGTTGACTGGTCGCGCGTGTTTGGTGTCGGACTCGGATTGGTCGTTCTGGCGCTTTTGCTGTACGTCGTTGCCACCGCACTCGGGCTTGCGCCCACCGGTTTCAATCCGGAGGCGGCGGCCGAACTCGGTTCGGCTCGTGCCATCGGGCGGGAGTTGTTTTCCGGCTATGCGGTGCTTATTCAGGCCGTTGCCGTGCTGCTCCTTGCCGCCACGATCGGTGCGGTACTGATTGCCAAGAGAAGGGCGGCCTGAATCACCCGGAGGCATATCAAGAGATCTCAATCGAGGATGTTATGGAGTTGACGTTGAACTGGTACCTGGCGTTGAGTGCGATCCTGTTTGCGATCGGGGTATGCGGGGTGCTCCTCCGGAGAAACGTCATCATTATTCTGATGTCGGTGGAATTGATGTTGAATGCCGTCAACTTGAGCCTCGTCGCCTTTAGCCAGTACCTGCAAGATCTGTCAGGACAGATACTCGTTTTTTTCGTGATCTCCGTGGCGGCTGCCGAAGCGGCGGTGGGATTGGCGATCGTGATTGCGCTCTTTCGCAAACGACAAACGGTAGATGTGTCGGAAATCCGCCTGTTTCGATGGTAGCCTCGTCGTCTCATTCGAACGTGGACGAATAACGCGCCCGATATGCTCGTAGCTCTCATTCTTCTTTTGCCCATCCTGGGGACGATCGTCAATGGCCTTGCCGGGCTGTTTTCGAGGGAGTATCGGCTGAAGGAAACGTGGATCGGCGGGTTTGCGACGGCCATGGTGGCGATACCTTTCGTCCTTGCGGCCTATCTGTTCTTCACGTTTGAGGAGACGGTGATCGTCTCGTTTTTTACGTGGTTTGCGGCGGATGACCTGGATATCGCGTGGGCTTTTCGCATCGATCAGCTCTCGCTGGTTATGACGCTCATCGTAACCGGAGTCGGAGCGCTCATCCATTGGTATAGCGTCGGCTATATGAAGGACGATCCCGGCTACTGGAGATATTTTGCCTATCTGAACCTTTTCATCTTCGCGATGCTCAACCTGGTGTTGAGCGACACACTGGTTGGTCTTTTTCTGGGGTGGGAAGGCGTAGGTCTCTGCTCCTATCTGCTGATCGGTTTCTGGTACGCCGATCTCTCGAAGAGCGCTGCCGCCATGAAGGCGTTTATCGTCAATCGCATCGGCGATTTCGCTTTTCTGATCGGCATGTTTTTGTTGTTTCGTGAGATTGGAAGCTTTGGATTCGATGCCATCAACGGCGCGGCCGGATCGATGTCGGCCGCCACCACGGGATGGATCGTATTGCTGCTTTTCATCGGAGCAACGGGCAAGTCGGCGCAGATCCCACTTTTTGTTTGGCTTCCCGATGCGATGGCGGGTCCCACGCCCGTTTCGGCCCTGATTCACGCCGCGACGATGGTTACCTCGGGACTGTATCTGCTTGCCCGCCTGTCTCCCCTGGTGCTGGCTACTCCCGGGATAATGGCTGTTATCGCTGTCGTAGGCGCATTGACGGCGATCGTGGCTGCAACCATTGCCGTCACCCAAAACGATATCAAACGGGTTCTGGCCTACTCGACGGTATCGCAGTTGGGCTACATGTTTATGGCTGCCGGTGTCGGCGCATTTTTCGTGGCAATCTTTCACGTGATGACGCATGCCTTCTTCAAGGCCTGCCTGTTTCTGGGTTCAGGCTCCGTTATCCACGGAATGCATGAGGTGGACCACGAGTTGGTACACCGGGGCAAGGAGTCGATCGATCCACAGGACATGCGCAATATGGGAAACCTGCGCAAATACATGCCAGCAACCGCCGCGACCTACCTGATGGCCACGCTGGCGATTGCGGGAATTCCGCTCTTTTCCGGTTTTTTCTCCAAGGACGAGATCCTGTTCAAGGCCTTTCAAATGGGTTATGCGGGACAGGGTTATGCCTGGGCGGTATGGGTGATCGGGATCGTGACGGCACTGCTGACGGCCATCTACATGATCCGGAGTTATATCCTGACGTTTCGTGGTACGGAACGGTGGCCGCTGGCGGAAGAGCTGCATCCGCACGAGTCACCTTCGTCTATGACCATGCCGCTCTGGGTACTCGGGGTGCTGTCCGTGATCGGGGGATTTGTCGGTCTGCCGGGAGTCATCGCCCACGGTGAGTGGAACCTCATTCACCATTTTCTGGGTGCGCCGTACGGGGGTCCGGTAGCGGAACCGGATGTCGGTTACGTGTCCGTCGGTATCGAGTGGGGATTGATCGTGCTGGGCTCCCTGGTGGCGATTGCAGGTGTTTCACTGGGTTGGCGGTGGTATGAGAAACATGGTCTCGCCTTCGACGCGCTGCTGAAAAATCGGCTCGGAGGGCTGTACAAGCTGTTCGCAGGCAAGTACTTCCTGGACGAGTTGTACGACCGGACGATCGTCCGCCCGCTGATCGACGGCGCTGCGGAGGGCTCGGCCCGGTTCGACGAGCGTTTCATCGACGGGGCGGTGAACGGCCTGGGTCGAATTGCGAACGGAGCCGCGGGGGTGTTGAGACGTGTGCAGACCGGAGTTGTCCAAAACTACGCCCTCGCCCTGGTGCTCGGTGTTGCGATCGTACTCGCCCTCATGATTTTTGGAATCTGATGTTGGAAACACGATTGGTCGGTAATCGGCTTCCCTTATGAGCTTTCTTGCTGATATTCCGGGTCTTGTATCCGTGGTGGTGTTTTTGCCACTGGCCGGCATGCTGGTCGTGATGGCGAGCAGGCGTCCGGACGTCATACGTTGGACGACGCTCGCCACTACCATGGTTACGTTCCTTCTCTCGCTCGGCTTGTGGGCAGGGTTTGACCCGTCGTCTACCGATCCGCAATTCGTCGACCGAACCGCTACCTGGATCGCCGGTGTAGACACCTCCTATTTCGTAGGGATTGACGGGCTCAGCCTGCTCCTGGTGCTGCTTACGACGCTGCTCGGACCGATCGTCGTCCTTTCTTCGTGGACCTATATCACCCACCAGATTCGCGGCTACTACGCGTTGCTCCTGCTCCTTCAAACGGGAATGACCGGAGTTTTCGTTTCCTACGACCTGCTCCTGTTCTACATCTTCTTCGAGTTGACGCTCATTCCGATGTACTTCCTCATCGGGATCTGGGGGGGCGAAGAAAGGATCTATGCCGCCGTTAAGTTCGTCTTGTACACATTGCTGGGCTCACTGTTGATGCTCGTCGGCATCTTCTACCTCGGCTATGCCGCCGGCGACGCCGTGAACGAAGGCGTCATGACGCTCGACTGGTTCAAGATCGTCACATTCAATATTCCGCCGGGTACCCAGGGCCGGCTGTTCGGGGTTTTTGCGCTCGCCTTCGCGATTAAGGTACCGCTGTTCCCGCTGCATACGTGGCTGCCCGACGCACACGTTCAGGCGCCGACAGGTGGTTCCGTCATTCTTGCAGGCGTATTGCTGAAGATGGGGACGTACGGGCTCATTCGCTTCTGTCTGCCGTTTTTCCCGCTGGCGGCGCAGCAATTTTCGATGCTGTTTGCCGTGCTGGCCGTTATCGGCATCATCTACGGCGCGCTCGTGGCCGCGGTCCAAAAAGATGTCAAAAAACTGGTCGCCTACTCATCGGTCAGTCACCTCGGATTTGTCGTGCTCGGGATCTTCGCGTTCGAGACCATCGCCATGCAGGGGGCGATGATACAGATGATCAACCACGGGCTGTCGACCGGTGCACTGTTTCTGCTCGTCGGCATGATGTACGAGCGGCGCCACACGCGGATGATGGCAGACTTCGGTGGCATTGCCAAAACGGTTCCGGTGCTGGCGTTCTTCATGGGCGTCTCGGTTCTGGCATCCGTCGGCCTTCCGGGACTCAACGGGTTTGTCGGCGAGTTTTTGATCCTGGTCGGATCCTTCAGAAGTACCGCACTGGATAGCCCGCTGCTTGTCGTTTTGGCAACGACGGGCGTCATCTTCGCAGCCGTATACCTGCTTTGGATGCTTTATCAGACATTTTTCGGCGAGGTGACACGCGACGAGAACCGGACCATGTCGGACCTTGATCGACGGGAAATCGCGTTGCTCGTACCGCTGGTCGTGCTCATGTTCTGGATTGGCATCGCTCCGGGACCGTTCCTTTCGAAGAGCGAGACGCAGGTGGAGCATCTCCTGGAGATTATCGAGCGCAAACAGACGGTTTCCGGAGAAGCGGTAACCGAAGATCGGCCGGCCGGACCTGTGGAGAACGAAAGCGTTGTACCCGGAGAGCGGACAAATCGGAATCTTCAGTCAATCGAGAACAATCCGCAGGACCGTTCATCGAACGATGCGCGGATACAACCCTATAGGAGAAAGTGAGCGATAAACCACTGGGAAATGAACAGTTGCGTGTTGCCGTAGAAGGGCTGGATAACTGGAAGCTCGAAAACGAGCGACTGGTCAAACACTTTGAATTCGGATCCTTCAAAGAGGCGGTTGCCTTCATTGTCCGGCTGGGATTCCATGCCGAAGAGCTGGGCCACCACCCGGAGATCCACAACGTCTACAACAAGGTGCAGATCGCGCTGACCACCCACGATGCAGGAAACAAGGTGACGGAACGAGACATCCGGCTCGCCCGCGTCATCGACGGCTTTTCCTGGGTATGAGATAGTGCGTTGCGATAACATTCACCGAACCGAAAGGTCTGTTACGCCTCCATGTACGATTCGCTGTTAGCCGATACCGTGGCAATTATGCCCATTATCATTGTTGCGGTGGCAGGAATGGTGATAGTGGTGCTGGACGCCCTGCAAAATGACGCGCGTTCGATTCCCGCCATCGCGACCGCCGGCGTGCTCGTTGCCGGCTTGTGGGAACTCACACGACTCGGGTCCTCCGCCTACGTTTTTGACGGTCTTTTGTCGTTCGGAGGATACGCTGCCTTCATGAATGTGGTGGTGTTGACAAGCACCTTTTTGTCGATCCCGTTGACCGCTACCTACATGAAGCGTACCGGTCACCACATGGGCGAGATCCACGCGCTGATGCTTTTCGCCACGACCGGGATGATGATCCTCGTCTCGGCGAACCACCTGGCGGCCGTGTTTGTCGGGCTGGAGACGATGTCGATTTGTCTCTATGTGCTCACCGGACTGGTAAAGGAAGATGTTGGCGCCACCGAAAGTGCACTCAAGTATTTCTTGCTGGGTGCATTTGCCACCGGATTTTTCCTGTATGGAATGGCCCTTCTCTACGGTGCCACGGGGACGATGGATATGGGAGAGCTCGGCAGCATTGCACAGCGGGATGGGGGAAGTACCCTGTTCTGGGCCGGTCTTGCCTTGATGCTCGTGGGATTCTTTTTCAAGGTCAGTGCGGTTCCGATGCACATGTGGACACCCGATGTGTACCAGGGCGCACCCACGACGCTGACGGGCTTCATGTCGACCGGTTCGAAAGCCGCTGCATTCGCCGGTTTAATCGTGGTTCTCGGACGCGTGGTTCCATTCGGTACGGCAAGATGGTCGTCCGTGCTGGTCGTAATTGCGCTGCTTACGATGGTGGTCGGCAACCTGCTGGCGCTGCGGCAGGACAATGTGAAGCGGATGCTGGCCTACTCGTCTATCGCCCACGCCGGCTACCTTCTCGTGGGTCTCGCTGCCGGAACGGCCGAAGCATACTCCGGTGTGCTCTATTATCTGTTGGTCTATACGCTGATGAACATCGGTGCCTTCGGCGTCATGGCGGTCCTGGAGTGGGACGACAGTCAGGGCAGGTCGCAAACGCTGGGATCTCTGGCCGGTATCGGTCTTCGAAAACCGTTCCTCGGAGTTGTGATGGCATTTTTCATGTTCAGTCTCGCCGGTTTTCCTCCCCTGGCAGGATTTTTTGCCAAATTCCGTGTATTTGCTCCTGCTGTTGATGCCGGGCTGACCTGGCTGGTCGTTGTCGGCGTTCTCGCAAGCATTCTGTCGGCTTTTTACTATCTGCGGGTGCTATTTGTGTTCTGGTTTAAAAGTCCGGAGGATGAGGCGGATGCGAAGCAGGTCGTCGGCTTGCCGTTCCTTACGGGATGGCAGACCGGCCTGGTGCTCGCCGTGTGTGCGGCTGCCCAGCTATTGCTGTTCCTGTTTCCGGGTGGGATACTGGAGACCGTCTCTTCGTACTTTGCTACGGGTCGGTTTGTCGTGCTGCCTTAAACGCCCGGCCGCGAAGCTTTCATCACAGGCACCTGTATATGTGCGCCCGCCCGGCCTGCAACACCGGGACGCGCCTTCCCTCTTGATCCGGTATCGAGTCCATGCGTTCTCTGATTCAAACCTACTTGCCGAACGCGCCCAAGATGGGGCTGCATGTCGATCCGAACATTCCCGAATCAAAGCTGCGCAATGCGCGGAAGGATTACGCAGGCAACGCCTCCGAGTCGGACATTCTGGCGCTGTTTGACGGCACGTTGATGGGTTCGGGCAAAGACGGGATCGTATTTCTGCCGGATCGACTGATCTACCAGAACACCGATCTGGATCCGGCCCAGGAAATCCGCTACGATGACATTGTACGGGTGAACAAGAAACGCCGGCTGCTCGGCGGTAAGCAGATTTTACTCGACGTCAACAGCGGAAGCGCGACGGTGGTTCACACGCTTGATTGTTCGGGTCGGCCGGACGCGGCTGAATACATCTCCCGCTTTCTGCATGAGGCCATGCTGCACATGACCCTCGAAAACGAGAAGCAAGAGCAGCAACAACCCGTCGCCCACAAAACGGGCACGGGAACGGACGTGGATGCTGTTTACGGCGCCCTGGAGGCACTTCAGAAGTCAGGGAAACTGTCCCCCGAAGACTTTCGACTTCTCGTAGATACGCTCATGAATGCCTGAGCTTCGAAGGATCGAAACATCAGGCGACGAGATCGGATTAAATATAATCTATGACGCATGCGGCCACTTCTCGGGCCGATTTTACTATTAACAATTATAAAACAAAGATTATGGCACACACCCTACCCGCACTTCCCTATGCCAGTGATGCACTGGAACCTCACATCGATACCGCCACGATGGAGATTCATCATGGCAAGCATCACAACGGTTATGTGAGCAAGTTGAATGCGGCACTCGAGGGACATTCCGATCTCGAAAATCTCGACATTGGAGATCTTCTTGGACGCATCGAATCGGTACCGGAAAGCATTCGAACCGCCGTTCGGAATAACGGCGGCGGCCACGCGAATCACTCGCTGTTCTGGACCGTTATGTCGCCTGACGGCGGCGGTACGCCGTCCGGCGCACTCGCATCGGCGATCGATGACACCTTCGGATCTTTTGACGAATTCAAGTCGGCCTTTTCAACGGCTGCCGC
>CAZIIP010000106.1:0-9805 GCA_964539455.1 uncultured Rhodothermales bacterium | reverse complement strand
TTCGAAGGTTCCCTCCTCGACATCCCGGATAAAATCACCGTAGCGGAATCGCTTGTCCCACCAGTTTTTCTCCTTGTTCCGTTCCTGCACGTTGTCCCAGATCATCCCGTCTTCACGCTGCGTATCGGCGTATAAATCGATCGCGCTCTTCAGATCGGGATGGAAATACTGCATCCCCTTGAGTGTGTGAACGTGATCTCTCAACCACCTGACGAAGAAGTGGTAGAACTTGCCGCCGATTCTGACGGTGTCCGTGGCCCCGCCCTTGACCATCGTCCAGTACAAACGGTCCATCAGCGCGGTGTACGTGCCCCCGGTGTCTGTGATGTGGGTGGATGTATCCAGCATGAAAGATGCATGATCGATCAGCCGGTCTTTTCGATCCTGCAGCAGGAGGACGTGACGACCCAACGCACCCCCCGCATCGAATGCATATCCGTCTTCGACCTCGCTTTCGACATACGGGCGTCCCCAGCCGTCGAGTATCGTCAGTTTCCCGCGTTCGGAAACGGTAAGCTCTACCTTCTGCAGTGGTGAGGCCGGTACCAGGGCGTCCTCGTTCAGAAACGTAATGTGCCTCCCGGATTGGGGGGTTCCCGATTCCTTGATGCCACCTTTCTCCAACAGCCAGAGCCCCCCCAGTGCAGAGGACTGCCTGAGAAAATCACGTCGAGATTGCATGTCCCGATGCCTCACCCGATTTATAGAAACGAAGCCTCCGATACAGGAATGTACGCATTGGGACTATTTGAGGCCATTCCGCCGGTCGGTTTGGCGACACACCTTAAGCGGATGCTCATATCTGTAGTGAGCCCGAATCGGTGTATCTTGTTGCGATAAAACTGTCCGGCTATATGTCCCATCGTGTCTCGCGTCCCCCGCTCTTTGTAGATCTCGACGGCACGATCATTTCATCGGACGTGACCTGGGAGTCGCTCGTCGATGCCGCCGGTCGGCGGCCGGACGTCCTTCTCCGCGCTCCCGTCTGGGTCTTGCGTGGCAAACCGTACCTGAAAAACAGGCTGGCAGAGATATCAGCACCTGATCCGGCGCATCTGCCTTATCGCGAGGAAGTGCTGGAGTGGCTCAAGCAGCAAAACGAAGGGGGCCGTCGGCTGGTATTGGCCTCCGCCTCGCACAGATCCGTCGTGGAGTCCGTCTCGGAGCATCTCGGCCTGTTCGAGGCGGCGATAGGGACGGAAGGGCCACCCAATTTCAGTGGCGAGGGGAAGGTGGAAGCGATCAGGGATTACTTGGGTGCCGAAGATGCCGCGTTCGACTATGCGGGCGACTCCGCGGCCGATCTGGCTGTCTGGAAACACGCGCAAAAGGGTGTGGCTGTTTATCCGAAAGCCTCCATATTGCGCCGTGCCGAGCGGATATGCGAGATCGAGAAGGTCTGGACCAGCCCGTCGCGACAAGCCTCCGCGCTGATCAGGCAATTCGAGCCCGCCCGGTGGCTCTGGACCCTTTCGGCCCTCCTCTTGCCGATGCTTTTCGGATGGTCGGTACTGCTTGAACACCTGCCTGCACTGGGTTTGATGATCGCCGGTCTGGTTGCCGTGGAATCATCCGCTGCGACAGGTGCTTCACTCTTCTTTGTGGAGACCGATCGGTCGGGCGCAAGCCAACGGTACAATGCTTTTGCTGCGGGAGACCTTGGTATTGCGCGGGGGCTTCAGTGGATGGCTGCGCTATTCGTATCGGGCTTCCTTCTGATGCTCGCCGCAACGTCTTTTGCGTTTGCCCTCGTGGCAATAATCGGGTTGTTCGGCTTGCTCCTCACCAGTCGACGGTACCGGCCCCGCTCCCCGACCGGCTTCTCCGCCCGTTTCGGGGCGCATGCATTCCGGTTGTTATCGGGTGCCGTAGTGTGCGGTCTGGCGGGATTTCGGATTTTTATCGTGGTGGTTGTGGTGGCGGGGGTGTTGGCGGGGGTTGCGCCGGTGGCTAAGGAACGACGAGCACCGGCAGCCGGGCCCGATGCGACACATTCTCGGCCGTGGATCCGAGGAAACGATCCGTGAGTACGCCGCCGCGACCCAGCTTGCCGATCACTATCACCGTGGCGGCCTCTTCTTTCGCTACGCGAACGATTTCGGCGGAGGCTATTTTCCCCTTTTCGAGTCGCATTGTAGCTCGCGATTCGAACCGCTTTTCGGCCGCCGCAAGCGCCGAAGCGAACTCAGGTTCCTTTTCGCCATCTTCGACCACCGTGAGTACGATCGTATGATCGGCTCGAACCGAAAGAGTGGCCGCGATCTCCTCTGCCGGCAGAGATGAATCAGAACCGTCGGTGGCAACAAGCACGCGGCGAAATTTCAAAGTGCATAGAAGCTCACATTCATCGGCCGAGGCATCTCCGTTAACTTCAAACCGATCGAGCAGTACCGGCACGCTTGCATTTCGAAGCACATCGGCAGCAACGGACCCCATCACAGTCCTCTCAATGACTCCGTGATCGTGCGCAGCGATCACAATGAGGTCTGCCCCAGCTTCGCCGGCCGCCTTGGCGATTTCATAACCCGGCGATCCGGTACGAACTTCTGTTGTCACCTCGAATCCGTCTTCACGCAGACGTACAGCGTATTCCTCAAGTCTCTGACGATAGGTATCCTCGTGCGTAACGGGCGGGCCGGCCGGATAGCCTACCTCCAGCACATGGACGAGCGTCAGAGTGCTGGTGCCCAGCGATCGGAGTTCGTCTGCACAATCGATCAACGGTACCGTCGTTCTCGAGAAGTCGATAGCGAGGAGGGCGTGTTTGAAAGCAGTCATTTCAGTCAGTTGTTAGTGCTGATAGTTTACATTTGCGCGGGCGCGCCCTGCACATTGAGCGACCGGAGCTTGAACAGGCGGTCGAGGCCGATGCGGATCGGTTGATGGAGTTCATCGGCCAGTCCGCGTTCCGCATAAAGCGTGATGCCGGCAATATCGAATCGCTCAAAGTCGTCTTCCGGCCGCGGCTTCCCGGCCTCCGCCTTTACCAGTTCCACGCGTCCACCACAGCATCCGTGCTTGAGCGTGGACCGCAGCATGACCGCTCCCCCCTTCTCGCGGATGTAGTCGGCCGCCTCGGGCGTGATATCGATCGATATGGGAAGACGGTCGGTCATCCCGGTCAGGCACTTGCCGCGCGAAGCGCAAATTTGTCGCGGGTTCGGTTGGCGAAACCGACGAGGGTCAGCATGACGGGCACCTCGACGAGCACGCCGACAACCGTCGCCAGGGCTGCACCCGAGGTCACGCCGAAGAGCACGATCGCCGTCGCCACAGCCAGTTCAAAGAAATTGGAGGCCCCGATCAATCCGGCTGGAGCCGCCACACTGTGCGGTACGCGCCACGCATACGCCCAGCCGTACGCGATCGCAAAGATGAAGAACGTCTGGATGATCAGCGGTACGGCGATCAGGACGATGTGCAGTGGATTTCCGAGGATGACATCGCCTTGGAAGGAGAATAAAAGGACCAGTGTCGCGAGGAGCCCGATCATCGTGACGGGCCCGAATCGCTTCAGAAAAACGGTATCGAACCAGACCGCTCCCTTGTGCTTGATGACCATCGTACGGACCGCGTATCCGGCGGCCAGCGGGATAACGATATACAGCACGACCGAAAGCAGCAGCGTTTCCCATGGGACGATGACGTTCGAGACGCCGAGCAGGATCGCAACGATCGGTGCGAAGGCAAAGAGCATGACGAGGTCGTTGACGGCCACCTGAACCAGCGTATATGCGGCGTCACCCTTCGTCAGGTAGCTCCATACGAACACCATCGCCGTGCAGGGGGCGGCGCCCAGAAGGATGGCCCCCGCCAGATATTCTTGCGCGAGACTTCCCTCGATGAGCGGCGCGAAAATGACCTCCAGGAAAAGCCAGGCAAAGACGAACATCGTAAACGGCTTGACGAGCCAGTTCGTGACGAGCGTCACAGTGAGGCCCTTCGGCTGGCGCCGCACGCCGATGATGCTCCTGAAGTCGATCTGTAGCATCATAGGAAAGATCATCGCCCAGATGAGCACCGCGACCGGCAGATTCACCTGTGCGACATTCATCCGGCCGAGTACATTCGGGATGGCCGGGATAAGCTGTCCGACTGCCACGCCGGCCACGATGCATAGAGCGACCCAGACGCTGAGGTATCGTTCAAAGACGCCAAGGCCCTGTGTGCGCTCTTTCTGTGGCTCGGGCGCAAGTTGCTCGTCCGTTTCGCGAGCAGGCGGTGTATCGGTGAGTGTTCTGGGTTCCATCAATCAAGGATGTTATGTGTTCAACAAGAACGTGATGACTGCCTGCTCGGGCACGGCAGATCCGACCACGAGCGGTAGACACCGCAATCGCCCGGAATCGTACGGTTGCCCCCTCCACACGACGGGCACCCACGGAAGAACGGGCAGGAATTTAGGGAATTCGTGCCTATGTCTCGTGTCCGCATTCCGGGCAGGCAATAGTCGTTATGAGGATACATGTACATTCTCTTATACTTCGACCGTCTCCCTTACGGCGTCGCCCTGAACAAGTGCCGCCAATGCATCCGCGCCTACCGGCTCGTAGGCAGCCCACGGCGCGATGAATGTGCGTTTCGAATGATGGTCTTGAACGGCTTCGATCTGAGCTAGTTCGGAATGAGCACGACGGGAAAGGAGCGGATCTGAGGTCGACCCTGCCGCGAGGCTCTGGTTGATGATCCATGCGTACGGCTCGATCTCGGCACGGCGCAGATCCGACTGCAGTTGCGCGGCTTCCAGGACGGGCGTCGTTTCGGGAAGCGTTACGATGAGCAGCTTCGTATACGACGGATCCTGGAGACGCATTAGCGGTGTTGTGAGGCGGCCCGCGTCGACCCTGCTATTGCGAAGCACTTCGCGGTGATAGGCGCCGGTCTGGTCCATCAACAGCAGCGTGTGGCCGGTCGGGGCAGTGTCGAGCACGACGAACGAGCGCGCCGCTCCACTCACCAGCTTAGAAAAGGCGTGGAAAACGGCGACTTCCTCGCTGCAGGGCGAGCGGAGATCCTCTTCGAGCAATTTTCGCCCCTCGTCATCGAGATGCCTTCCTTTGGTAGCCATCACGTGATCGATATATTGCTTCGTCTCCTCCTTCGGATCAATGCGGCTAATGGTGAGGTTCTCCAGCTCACCGTTCACCGCCCAGGCGATGTGCGCGGCCGGATCGGTCGTCGAGAGATGCACGTCGTGCCCCCGTGCGGCGAGTTCGACGGCGATGGCCGCGGCGATCGTCGTCTTTCCAACCCCGCCCTTGCCGAGCGTCATCACCAGGCCTTTTTTGTCGGCCTCTATTTCATCGACCAGAGAAAGCAGCGGTTCGACATCTACGAATGGAACGGCACCATGCTGATCGGACCCTGCGTCATCCTCCTCTTTCAGCAGGCTTCGCAAGGATGCGATGCCAACGAGGTTGTGGCCCTTCAGCGGAATACGCTCCTTCGGATACGCCTTGAGCCGCTCCGGCATGGCGTCGAGAGCGGCGTCGGCACGTTGTTCCATCGCCCGCGCAAACGGATCGTCCGGATTCGAGGCGCGGAACACACCGTTGATGACGAGGTGCTGGTTCGTGATACCGAGTTGCTCGAGCTCCCGGCTCGACCGGTCGGCTTCTTCCAGCGCAGACTCTTCGGGGCGGCTCACGAGGAAAAGGGTCGTCCGATCGGCATCGTTCAATGCGGCAACAGCCGCGGCATACTGCGCATGCTGGGATGCGAGTCCGGAGAGGGGGCCGAGGCACGACGCGCCGTCCGGGTTCTCGTCAATGAATGAACTCCAGGCAGACGGTAGCTGCAAAAGACGGAGCGTGTGTCCCGTTGGCGCGGTGTCGAAGACGATGTGATCGAAGCGGCCCAGATGCTCGGGATCGGTCAGCAGTTGGGTAAACTCATCGAAGGCGGCGATCTCGGTGGTACAGGCACCCGAAAGCTGCTCCTCGATCTGGCTTACGGCAGCGTCGGGCAGTTTGCCGCGGACCGGCGCCAGCACGCGGTCGCGGTAGGCACCGGCCGCTGCCTCGGGATCGATGTTCAGTGTGAAGAGGCGCGGAACGGCGTCGACGGGCAGAACGCGCTCATCCACCTCAGTCTCGAGCACCTGGCCAAGATTCGATGCAGGATCGGTACTGACGAGCAAAACGCGTTTGCCCCTGTCGGCAAGATCGATAGCAGACGCGGTGGCGATCGACGTTTTGCCGACGCCCCCTTTGCCTGTAAAGAAAAGATGGCGGGTGGGATGATCGATGAATGAGTTCATAGTCTATTTTCTTAACAACAATTCGAGTTGGATCCATCGCAGCACGAGGCCGACGATTCGGGTACGAGGTACTTTCCGGCCAGATCAAGCATGGCCCGCGCCGGAGCATCCTTGACGGCTTGCGCGGTGTTGACCGCATTCACCATGTCCTCTCGCGAAACACCAAGCTTCCTTGCCTTATCATAGTGGAAGCGGAAGCACGGTTCGCAATTGGATGCGATGGCCGCGCCCAGCGCCACGAGCTCCGCTACCTGCGGTGTGAAAATGGAATCGTTGACTCCGTTGACCGGTGCATCCGTGTTCGCGGTTCCGGCAATTTCAGCAAGTTCGGCCCGCGACGGATACCGGCTCTTGCTGACGACCTTCCCGTCCAGCACAATGAGCGGCAGTACCTCTGTGCCGTGCTCCGCAACGACTTCGCACACGGCGGGGTTGTCGACGAAAGCCTCGGGCGTCTGGCTCATGTTGTAACGCTGAACGTCGACGCCCTGCCGCTTGAGCCAGTTCAAGTCGTTTGCAAATTCCACGAGGTCCGGGTCGACTTCCGGACCGCAGATCCCGGTGGAACAGCACATTGGTGGATCGAAGATTTCCAGCATAGCGAATGGAGTTTGATTGTGGACAACACGCTGGTCAGCAGCAAGAAGCAACATGAGAGGCGCTGATCCCATCGAGGAACCCTTCCATGAGGGTTTTCAAGCGACTGATCGCTTCCGGATTCAGACAATAGCACGAGGTGAGGCCGCGCTGCGTGAGGTTGATGAGACCCGCCTCCTTCAACACCTTCAGATGCCGTGACACGCTGGCCTGCGCTAGCGGCAGCTCCGCAACGATGTCGCCGCAGATGCACGTATTCTGTGTGGCGAGGTGTTTCAGAATGGCGAGCCGCGCCGGATGCGCGAGTGCTTTCGACAGCTCGGCAAGCTCCCCCATTTCGATGTCGAATTTGTCCGCTTTGGTCAGCATCAGATTGTCTGATTTATCGCACATCGCGATTATACGATACACTTGTTCGGTGTTCCGTCAAGAGTTCGTGAAGGAGGTCGGCGCCCGCTCCTGATACATAGCAGAACACCATATCGGGGTTGAGGTCCAGAAGCGTCCGGGCCGCGGACATGGTCAGGTCGAAGGTAACGCGGTGGTAGGCTGCCTCATCGATGCCGGCAGACGACAGGCCGAAACAGATAATGCAGGCGTCGTAGCCGGTAATTTCGTCCGTGGCGTCGTCTTAGTTGTAGAAGTCGGAACGGATGAGCTCTCGCAGCTTGGGATGACTGCGTCCCGTTGCCGACCGCGACACGGCAAGAGCGGATTCGACTCGGTCATCGGACAGGCACTCGATGAGAACGCTCGAGCCAACCATCCCGGAATAAATTGAAAATCGCTCAAGAACCCTGCAATCCGGTGAAAACCATTGTTATGTGTTCTCGCAATTTATAAAATGGTGTCGTGCGGAATTACAAGGCGATAATATCAGGTTACACAGACATTTTTTACGCGCCATAAACCTTCACAAACGCCTGAAAGCCACATGCACAATACCATGTGCTACCGCCTGTGCATACAAATATTTTCTTCATATTTTATTCTGCTACTATTGCTTTTCCTACATAAATAACTTTGTTTTCTTCTGTTAAACGAAATATATATAATCCAGTAGGCAAGTTATCACGGTATAGTTTAGTTGCGTTACCTGATATATTGCTTATTTGCATTACTGACTGGCCAAGCACATTATAAATATTCAAGTTAGTTTTATGAAATCTCTTTCTCGTCTGAATAGTTATGGCATTTGTAAAAGGATTAGGGTATATTGTAATCTCATCGCTATTATCCATGCTATTATCTATTATTATTAACCCAGTCGAGTGTCCTGATTCAATACAGCCAATATCAATTCTTAATGGATCACCTTGAATACGAGGATTACCATTAAAGTCATATTCGCCAACAGGAATTCCTGTTGTGTCGGGGGTTCCTGAATTTACACAGGGACTTGTATATAAAAGTTGGTAATCTTCATTGTTAACATCGACAAATTCAGGGTGTTGTACTATTGCATTTAAATCTTGTTGGTAAGTATTCTGATAATCGGCAAATTCAGACATACTATAAGCATTTATGGTTGCCGTACCCCATTTTATATCGATCAATGTATCTGTTAGTGTTTGATACCATGCATTATAGTCCAGCGTAAGTGAATCAAGGTCTGAATACCTTAATACATAAAGTCCTGCAGATGAAGCTTCGTAAAAAACATTATTCATAATGTAAAAATCACTTGTCTCTGCATCAATTTGAAAAAAATTAAGATGTCTTCCACGTTTATCAGGTCTTTGTGCATGAGCCCAAGTATTACCTGCGTAAAGACAAGTATTATTTAGAAAATAGATATCTTGTGTTAAAGAACCTCCTGGACGATTCCAATATTCAAATGACCACTCAGCATTATATATTAGATTGTTTCTGTAAATAATGTTTGTTTGAATTGCCGTGTTTCCTTCATTTTGATTTGTCAATGCAGCATCATAGATTTCCCATAACTTACATTTTTCTACCAAATTATTGGAAGCATTACCCCAAAATTCAATTCCATTGCCATAGCGCACCCAGCCGTGAGCAGGGTGATAATTTGCTCCTCCCCCAATATAAGATATATCACAAGAACGAATTATTATGTTATCTGTATTTCCTCCTCCAACACCATGCCCACTACCATACTTTAAAGCAAGATTTTCATAAATAATATATGACTTATTCTCCTGATGAATAATATTGTACGCTAAAGCACATTCAATATTATTATAAAATGAAGCAGGATTTGAATTGCTAAATAATTGTAATTTATTATTGAGCGTATCATACCAGTAATCACCTTGTTGTAGCAGTTCTGACTCAGACCATTTTTTAACTCCAAATGAACTTTCATTATCTAAAATGATATTTCCTACATCAAGAGGTATTGCAAATACAGTTGACCAGATATTGCCTCCAATATTTACCCAATATTTAGTTTCTGTTATATTCCATGAACCCATAATTACAGGTTTGTCGCCTGAACCATATGCCCCATAGTAGATGTACCCATTTATGTTTCCACTTTGAGGATTAAGTTGACCACGCCAAATATCATCTCTTTTAAACAAAATTGAGTCGCTTGGTACAAAGAAATAATTGTTTACCTTATCCAAAGTTTCCCATGGAGATGTTGGTGATGTTCCAATATTTGAATCAATACCATCGTTTGAAACATAGTAGGTTGTTGCTTGTAAAGTGTGACAAGCAATAAAAACGCAACTTGTAAAAAGATAAGATCTCATATTAATTAGATTAAAAATTTCTAGCCCTATTGCGTACTACATGTTATAGGACCATGTGCCGGAATGCCTTATGCGAATCAATGTGAGCACCTGCCCTTCAAAGCTGGTCCATGGGGCTCAAGACCCCGGACGGCCTACGGTTCAGGACATGCGTAGGAACGATGCCGGCCCTTGACAGGGCATGACTATCGTTTGGTTTACAAGTAAAAGATTGTCCACCAATACG
>CAZIIP010000105.1:0-9878 GCA_964539455.1 uncultured Rhodothermales bacterium | reverse complement strand
TCGGCGATCACGGCATCCGGAATCACGCCGGGACCACTCGGCATCCGGGATACCAGACCCAATGCGTCCGCACCGAGACAAATGGCCGTCTCCGCCTCGGCGATGCTACCGATACAACAGATTTTAACTTGTAATGACATGTTATTACATATGGCGACACCCGCTGCATTTTTTAAGGTCGACGGCGCCTCTCCCTCCGCTGGACATGCCCGCATGTGACCGCCATCTTGATATCGATTCCAAGACACTTTGTAGCGCAAGCGAACGTGCCGGCCGGTCGTTCATCAGTCCTCCGCCGGAGCCGGATTGGCCGCAAAATCTAGCGCTATCACCGAAATGCGTTCGTCAGGCGGTAGTGAAGCGGGAAGTTTCATCTCGAGTCCGAGCTTGCCGCCCCCCGTTTCAACCGGGAATCCGGTTTCGAGCAGGAAAGCGGCGTTCGGTTCGACATCGAGAGCCGGGATGGTCAGACTCCGGTTATCGGGCCACTCATAAACGTGGACGTAGATCCGATATCCTTCGGCCGTCGCCTTGCCGGTCAGCCGGCCCCATGCGAATTCCGGCAGATTGACCGGCTCCGTCGCGTACACGGCCTCACCATTAATATCCATCCAGCTTCCGATCTCTCGCAAGCGCCGTATGGCGGGCTCTGGAAAACTGCCGTCACCCATCGGACCGACATTCAACTGGTAATTCCCGCCGTGCGAGGCATTGTCGACCAGATGCCGGAGGAGTTGACGCACCGGCTTCCAGACGGGATCCAGTTTGTGGTACCCCCACGAGCGCTGCATCGTACCCGAGGTTTCCCATACCCGTGGTATACGTTCGTCGGGAAACTCATTGTCACCGGACGAAAGAAAATCGACGTAAATATCTCCATCGGGATGGTTCCACGTCGTCCCGATCCGGCTGTTGATCAAGATCTCCGGGTCCTTTCGCCGAACCAGCGCAATGAGTTCATTTAGCCGAGCTTCCGTCAAAAGGTCCGCTTGCTTCCAGTTGTCGAACCACAGAAAATCGGGATCGTACCGGTCAATTAGCTCCTCCACCTGGGGCAGCGTGATGGACTGCCAGTATGATTCAAATGCTTCATCGGAGGGTTGCTCCACCACCGGTTCTTTCGCGAACTGCTTTCTTCCCGTCGGCCAAGGCGGCCGGGCACCACCCGGATGTCCCCAATCCTGCCAGTGGGAGTAATAAAAGCCTAATGCGAGTCCGTACTTCTCACATGCCGCAGCCAGATCACCGAGAATGTCACGGCTGAACGGCGTGGCATCGACCACATCGTACGTCGACACTTCGGTCGGCCAGAGTGCAAATCCGTCGTGGTGTTTAGAGGTAATCAAAAAGTACTTCATTCCGGCCTCGCTCGCCATGCGAATCCATTCGTCCGCGTCGAAATTGACCGGATTGAACCGTTCGAGCAGGGTGTCATATTCCTCTTTCGGGATGCCGACGCCTCCTTGCTCGTTGTATTCGGGAAAGCTCTGCTGCATCCGTATCCACTCCGCATACCAGTTCCGGCCCATTCGTTCGCCTTCCCATTCGCCGGCAGGTATGCTGTACAATCCGAAATGGATAAACATCCCGAAGCGCAGCTCACCGAACCAGGCCGGATCGGGTTTTTCGAAATTGGACAGTGATACTGTCTGCTGCGCCTGAAGCTGTGCAACGAAAACAAGCTGGATAAGGATGAAAAGCAGATTCTTGGGATTGGTCATCGCTCGACCCACTGGTATGTCGGTTTGATTAAACATTCAAATGCATTGAGTAACAGCAGGACGAGCCGGAGAGCTGTAACATGCGGCCGTTTCGGTCTTCGGGAGTGACCTTCTGCGGGCCGTGCATTGTAACCTACGGTTGGTCTGCGGGCATAATCGAGCCTCGCTCAACTGCATCTCTCAGATACCGGCCTTTTCCAACACACGGTTCGATTCCTCGTAACCCGCCTCGACGAGATCCGGAATTTGGTCCGTGTCAATCAGATTAAACGCCGACAAATCGGGCTCGATGACAATTTTCGCATTTTCGGTCTGCCGTTTCGCCGCGGCCAGAAAGGCGAATTCGAAAGCGTGCGCTCCGCATCTTCCAGCCTGACCTCTCCCAACGCTTTCCCGAGCAGTTCCCCCATCTTCTTATTGGAAAGCAGTCCAAACTGTGAGAGCGTAACGCCCGAGATATCCATCCAGTGGAGATCCTGGGCGAGATCCCTGATTTCCTCCCATCCCTTACCGAAAGCAAACAGTGCGGCGACAAATGCTCCGATGCTCGTTCCGGATACGGCAGAAATCCGAATTGATTTTTCTTCAATGGCACGAAGTGCGCCGATGTGCGCGGCACCAAGCACCGCGCCGCCGCCGAGAGCCAGGCCGAAGTCCTTTTGGTTCGACATCCTGCACTTGGTTGATCGTGAAATCCGATGCCATGCGGTTCCGGGTGCCGGATCATACCGGCGACTGAATCTTGTAACGAATGTAAGAAAGCCGTAAATGGTGCGACGTAAAACGGAAGCGACCGGGTCTCTTCGCTATCGATATGCATGCACCATCACGCTACTTGCATTTCATCACGACCATGGTGATGTCGTCCTTCGGATGGACACCCTGCATCCAGTCGGCTAGTGTACGGGTGAGATGGTTAACAATTTTGGAGGGCGGCCGATCGCCAACTTCGCGAAACCGTTCCCGTACCCTCGACTCTCCAAACATTTGTCCGTCGGGATTAAAACATTCGGCCAAACCGTCGCTATGAAATAAATACGTGTCTCCTTTCTTCAATTTCACAGCTTTCGACACGTAGGGAAAATCAGGAAAACTGCCAAGCGGCATGCCTTTCAATTCAATATCCCTTATTTCTTTTTTCTCATCGCTGTAAATATAGGTAAAAGGCATACCGGCGGAAGAAACAACCATTCTTTGTTTCGATATTTTGGCAATCAACATAGCCATATACATGTTTTTGAAACCCATTTCTTTTAAGGATGCCGAACCCGCTTTCAATATTTGGACAGGATCGTCCAAAGACGCATAGGAATTAAGAAGAGTTTTGGTTGCCGTGACGATTGTACCCGCCTTCAGACCGTGACCGGTTGCATCCCCGATGGCAAATGTCATGTTGTCCTTTCCCACAAAAAAGTCGTAGTAATCGCCTCCTACTTCGTCGGCTGTGGTCATTTTCACCGCGATCTCCAGGTACGGCAACCTGGGTAGCTCATCCGGCAACATAGCCAATTGGAGTTGTCTTGCTTCCTCCAGATCCTTTTTCATTCGCCGGTTCCTCTCCTCCAACTCGGCGGTCAATCTTCGTAATTCCTGTTCGTAATTTTTTCTTTTTGTGATATCCGATTGGATTCCCAAGTAATTAATTACGTTATCATTTTTGTCACTAATTGGTGTGATTGACAACAGATTCCAGAATGGTGTACCATCCTTTCGATAATTGAGAATTTCAACCGAGCAGGAGCGTTCTTCTTTTATCGCATCGCGAATCTCTTCGACAGCTTCAGGCGCCGTGTCCTCACCCTGCAGGAAGCGGCAGTTTTTTCCGAGCACCTCTTCACGTGCGTAGCCGGTAAGTCGCTCGAAGCCCCGGTTTGCATACACGATCGGATTATCCGGCTGCGTGTTGTCCGAAATGGTGATGCCTTCGGCGGTGACGGCCAATGCGCGGTCCTTGAGTTCGAGCTGAAAGGATTGCGGCCGGGCGGAAAGGAGAATGACGTCTTCCGGATTGACTTGCTTGCGTTTCATGGCGATTTCTCCTTTCTAAATGGACGGCTCAGGTAGATCAGAAGGTATGCAGCAGAAGGGATGTCGTCTGCGCCCCTCTTCGCACGCGGTTTAAGGCTGCCTCAATGCGAGCAATTATCGGGTAGAGCCGGGCTGAGTCTGCGTGTTACACAACTTTCCTCTCCTCCGAACGTATTATTTGTTTATCACCGCCGTTCCCGGTTCGGAAGTTTGTCTCGGTAGCGGATTTTCTAACGCTATCCGGGATTTGTTTGGCAGACAGCAGGAGTATTGAAGCTTCTGGTTTCAGACGCAGATGCATCTGCCGCTGGATGAAGCCCACTTGAGACCACCGCTGTGGTGGATCATGCGCAATTGCGCCTCGCCCTCCCCTCAAATTTCTGACGGCAACCCACCTGCGGGCTCGGATCACGCCATTTCTGAAGCCTGTCGAACAGAATTAAATGACAAGATTTGAAAGCCTTGGCCTGAATGGAACCACGCTGAAAGGTGTCCAAAAGGCCGGCTATAATTCCCCAACGCCGATTCAATCGGCAACCATTCCGATCGCGCTCGAAGGACGAGACGTTATTGGTTGTGCACAAACCGGCACCGGCAAAACGGCCGCATTCGTACTCCCGATGTTGCAGGGATTGGTGGAAACCACTCGTCCGCGAGGCGGCCGACCGATCCGTGCATTGGTTGTTACACCCACACGCGAGCTGGCTATTCAGGTCGAGCACGCCATACGGTCATATGGATCGTTCAACCGTCTTTGGAGCGCGACACTTTACGGGGGCGTGAGCATCGCGCCTCAGATCAGGCAGCTCCGAAAAGGGGTTGAGATCGTCGTCGCTACACCCGGCCGTCTCCTTGACCACGTGGAACGCGGCACTGCCGATCTTTCACAGATTGAAATCCTGGTTCTCGACGAAGCTGATCGCATGCTCGATATGGGCTTTATCGGTGACATCAGGAGAATCGTAGCAGAGACGCCTTCAAGTCGTCAGACGATGCTGTTTTCGGCGACCATGCCGAAAGCCATCCAGGCGCTCACGAAAAGCATCCAGCGTAATCCGGAGTTCGTGGAGGTGGGCGAGAGACGAAATCCTGCCGAGACCGTAAATCAGCAGGTCTGTAAAGTGGCCGCACCGGCAAAAATGGATCTGCTGTACCATGTCCTGTCGACTGAATCAACCGACAACGTGCTCATTTTCTCGCGCACAAAACATCGTGCAGATCGGATCGTCCGGAAACTCGGGAGGAATGGTTTTTCCGCTACTGTGATGCATTCAAACCGCTCGCAGAACCAGCGTCAGGCCAGCCTCGACGGTTTCCGAAGGGGCAAATATCAGATAATGGTCGCCACCGATATCGCAGCCCGTGGTATCGATGTGGATCGAATTTCACACGTGATCAACTTCGACACGCCACGCCAGGCCGAAGACTATATACACCGGATCGGAAGAACCGGACGCGCAGAGGCAAAGGGTGAGGCCATCACATTTGTGGCCCGTGAAGAAGAAGGCTACCTGCGAGATATCGAGCGTCATACCGGCCGGCAGTTGGCCCGAAAAATTTTCGATGACTTTGCTGAAGCTCATCCGCAGCGCACGGAGTACGGGAAACAACGGACGGAGCCGGCAGGGCGGCAAAACGGCAGCCGTAAATCCGAAAGGACCAAGCGCTCCGACTCGTCGCAAATCACAAAAGGCACCGACCTCCCCGACCGAGACCGCCCAAATGGAAAAAACGTTCGACCTCGCCGCTCAAGTCAGCGCAGACATCAGCGACGTGCAAAGTACGGACGCTAGCCACGAGGTAGTTGCAGCGAGCTTCGAGTGGGGATCAATGCGAAAAACGTATCGGTTGCAGTAACAAGCTGCCGGATCGAGATTTATCTGGCGACAAACGCGGCTTGGAGCGTGTCGAAGAAGTCCTGCTTCACAGCCACGCCGTTCAGGGTACGATAGATATGGATACGCTTCGCTCCGAATTCCTTAGCCGTTGTGATTTGGATCTCCTCCGTCCACTCCGGATGAATCATCGCTTCGATAAGAGCAAGGTCCCAGATCCAGCGACTTTTCCTCAGCCCGTCGAGATGATTGGCCCACCGATCCACCAGATAATCCCCAAGCGGATGTAGCCCGCGCAGGGCCTGTTCGGTCTCGTCGAATGAAAAGTCCATGGCCAAAGCAACGCTGTGCGGCATGACGTGCATCTCCACGTCGGAATGTAGCATAATGAACAGGGCTTGCATGTCCATCATGCAATTGAAGTCGACGATCGTCATCAACTCCCGATCAAAATCGTATTCCGTGCCCAGCCAGAAGAGGCGGATGCGTGGCTCGACGGAGGGATCGATGTAGATGGCCGAAGCCACGTTGGTCAGTGCCCCGAGGGCCACGACGGTAAGCTTCTCGCCCTCAGGCATCCGGTGCGCCTGCCGGATGATTTCATAGGCCGCGGCGGAATGCTGCGCCTTGTCGCCCCAGTCGTACATGCGTGCCGGACCACCGCGTTTCGTCGGCACCGACATGGCCAGATGACCCAGCAAGACCTGGTTGATCCGGTGACTGTTCTCCATAGCATTCGGGACGGCCCAGTGGCTGGTCTGCCATTGTGTAGCATTCAATGACGTGATCTCCCAGGAAGGCTCCAGCAACGCCCGCACAACGGCATACAAATCGTCCACTTCGTTGCCGGTATCGGCATCGAGGATGACGGGCATCTTCTGTTGCGCGTCGGCGGGTAGTGAAATAAGTAGAAGTAGAATACATGCGAACGTTCTCATAGTGGAGTTCCGAAATAGACGGAGGTTGGGTGAACGTCAATAGCCATCACAGGCAATTCATATCGAATTGGATGGTGTTTGTGGTACCCACAGAATACGATTCACATCCGGTTAAAATTCAAAACTATCGGGCACCAAACCGACAATTGACCATGCCAAAAAGAAACCGACGGGCACGAGGTATCGCACCCGTCGGTTGCGGCGAATTTGTTTTGCCGGTACGGCCTTCAGGATACCGTTTCTAACGCGAGACGGCGACCATCCCCGTCTGGACCATATTCCCGGTACGCAGCCTTACCAAGTAATTGCCGGTAGGTACCTCAAGGCCACGCTGATCGGTCGCGTCCCACGTCACCGAATGGCGTCCAGCCGGCTGCTCACCGTTCTGCAGGGTTGCGATCCGCTTGCCCATTACGTCGAAAATCGCAATCTCGACGAGTCCGGAGGCGCTTAATTGATAAGGAATGGTTGTTTGTGGATTGAATGGGTTGGGGTAAGCAGGATCCAGTCGCGAGGTCAACGGAATTTCCGGAGCCACCTCCACCACCGGATGGAATGTTCGTCGACCCTGGTTGTCGACATCAGATAGCCGATAGTAGTACCGGTCGCTTCGCCTGGCTGCCGCGTCAGTAAATGAGTATTACGCCCCGGCAGGAGAACTGCCACGACCAACCAGTCCGTTATGGTCGGCGTGTGATGCAAGCCGTACCCACGGATCGGAAATCCGCTCCTTGCGCTCGAGCGTAAAGCCGGCGTTGTCTTTTTCGCTCATCGTCTCCCACCGAAGCAGGACGCCCTTGTCAGTTCTGTGCGCCGTAAACGCTGCCAACTCAATGGAGAGTATCGATTCATCTACGGCAACAAACGCATCGTCGAATGCGGCACCATAGTTGCCTCCCCAATCAGGGGATCCGTCTTCTCCACGAAGCGTCATCCTGACTTTGCGAACTTCGGTGCCGTATGATGTGAAAAGGTAAGATACTTCGGTCCAACTGGTTCCCATCGGAATGGTTATTTCTCCGGACGTCCAATCCGTTACCGGTCCATCTGCCGCATCAAGCAGCTCAATGGTGACCTCATAGATGCCCTCATGGTCACCCCGAGTTGATACAAATACACCGGCTACTATCCACGGGGCTGTTGCCAGAAAGCCGTCCGTATAGGAACTGGTAAGATCGACCGTCTGGACGATCTGGCCCCAATCCCACGACGCCGACCAACACTCAGTGCCGGAACGGGCCGGATCCTGCCAGCCGGTGTCAAAAGCCATACCGGACATGGTCCAGGCAACATCTACACCTGATTCAGCGCCCGGATTTACCAGTTGGTTCGAACCGTATTGGGCTTTCAGATACTCCGGCATTGCAATAACAACAACAATGCCAAATAAGGTAGTAAGTGCGTTTTTCACGGTTGCCTCCTGAAAATTGCATGTGGTTATGGTGAATCAACCTTCTCCCTGTATCAAATTCTTTGCCTGAAGTGTCGACGATCGTCTTCACTGCGGGATTTCGACAACGCTCAGGTATACCTCCCTTCCCTTGGGCATACCCCACCCCCTACCCATCGTGACATATCTTCTCAGCAAAGAATCAGTTGCCTCTCTATTACGTGGTCGCCTCCTTTATCAACAATTTGCTAACAATTTTTTACAATGTCAACTTTTTGCTGCAACGCGGCCAGGCGGCGGTCAATATTGCCTCTTCCACGCACCTTTTATCAGGGCTCTATTATATTATAATTACAAGTCCTATACCGGACGATGCCCCTCAACAAACCCCGGCACCATCTCAATCCCCAACCCCGGACCCGTAGGCACCTTCAGCGCACCGTCTTCCACCTGCAGATTCGACGTGTCACAAGTGAATTCAATGGACGTATCCAGGCCCTTGAATTCATGATGGGCAAACGCATTCGGGAGGGCGGATACGAAATGTATCATGTATAGATAGCCGAGCCCTCCGCCCGACATATGCGGCGTGCACTGCTTGCCCATCGCCTCCGCCATGCGAGCCACCTTCAGAGAGCGAATCAACCCTCCGAAGTAGTAGTTGTCCGGTTGAACAACCTGCAGACCGTCACTGGCCAACAGCCGGCGAAATCCGTGCAGGTTATACTCCTGTTCGCCTCCCGCTACGGGAATCGAAAGGGCGTCGGCCACCTGTTTCGTCTCCTCGTACCAGTCGAACATCACCGGTTCTTCGAAGAATCCGTAGTCGTACTCCTCCAGCATTCGCCCGACCCGAACGGCATCCTCTACGCCGTAGAAACCGTTTGCATCTGCATATAGCGCCATCTCGTCACCACACGTCTCCCGAACGAGCGGAATCATCGTCTCCGTTCGTCCGGGCGGTCCTTCCGCATACATATCGTCCGTCATAAACATCAGGCCGCCCACCTTGATCTTGACGGCATTCGCCTGGTATTCCGCCACATCGCGCTTGATCAATTCGAGTGACTCTTCCACCGGGAGTTCCCGGTACTCGGTCGCCTGATAAACGGGCACGCGTGGATGGTGAATATCTCCAATCAACTGTCCGATTGACTTACCGGCGATCTTGCCCAGCATGTCCAGCACCGCAAATTCGACGGTTGCCAGCGGAATGCCGAGTGCCAACCCGCTGAGCCGAAAGTTGAGTTTGTAGATGAACACCTTTTCGAGTATCAGATCGAGTTCACACGCATCCTTTCCGACGAAAAACGGGGCCACGGCCTCGAGAAAGATCGGATAAAGCATGCGCATGGTGTTGTGCGCAACGGATATTCCCTCGGCGCCGTCGGTCGATCGCACCCGACAAAGATAGCTGCCGTCGCGATGAAGGAGTTCCACGCGTTCTATCATCACCGGCGTGGAGAACAGCTCGCGCTTCAACACAGGTTGCGCCAATACACGATCGAGCACCTCGTAGTTCTCTTGAACCGACCCGACCTCGGAAGTCGTTGCCGGAACTCCGCAAGCGCCTGCCGCCAGGGCGGCCATTCCCGCACCCGACCGCCGGATAAAGCTGCGACGTGCGATTTTCATGGCTATATCCAGGTTGATGAGTGGACTGGTGTGCTAAACCATCAATGCGTCATATTGCGCTACTTAGCTGCGACCATGACTTTCGCCGCTGATTCCGCTGCCGGTGACCCGGATAGCCGGAAACGGCGACAAGCACATGGATCTTACCGTTTGAACCGATCATCCGATAGCCTGCTGTCCGCATCATGTTGTTTTCCGCTAAGCCATCCCGTGGCCGCATCCGGCCAGGAATCGAATGCGGGTACATAGGGCTTGATGTCGAGCAGCGGCGTACCGTCAAGAATGTCCACATTCCGAATGTAAATAATCCCGTTTTCGATCCGGTCGAGCC
>CAZIIP010000104.1:0-9881 GCA_964539455.1 uncultured Rhodothermales bacterium | reverse complement strand
CCTGCCCACGATGTCGGAGGCCAATACCTGGATCCGGGACGTCACCACGCGGGATTCCCGGCTTTACTATGCCGACCTCGCGACGCCGCTGCTGACCGAGGAGGGCACGCCGGACGTCTCACTGTTTCTGGATGACGGCGTTCATCTCAACGCAGAAGGCTACGAAATCTGGTCCCGCCGGCTGGCTCCCATCCTGCTCAACGCCCGCCGGTTGCCGCTGCCGTAGTCGGGTTCAGACAAATAAGGCCCGCTTCCAGTTTTTCGGAAGCGGGCCTTTGTCAATAGGAACTTCGGTCTCCCTACATCCCGGAGGGCATTTCGGTCACCGATACCTGCTGGTAAATATTGTCCTTGTGATCAGTGCAGTAATCCACGATGTTCAGCATGTCCGGATGGCGTTCCACCCCGCGGGACCGCATCTCATCCCATGCGTCTAGAAACGCAGGAATATCGTCTGCCAGCCAATAGAAGACAAGATTCCACTCGTCCCCCCACTGGTGCATGAGCGTGCCGAATGTTGTCGAAACGTCCCGATCCTGACCGGCCGAAAGGTTGAAACGACGCTATTGGATCTCATTGAATTCCAATTCGAGAAGGTGGAAATCGAATGGAGGACCGTTGCCGGGAAACAGAACGAAAATGAGCGGAATGATGACTGCCGAGAGGAAGGAGAGAAGCAGGTTGCCGGCTGCAAGTGGATGAGTCGCCGGCAAAAGTGTTCCGATGAGCGCCTGACCGCCTTCCGGTCCGGGCAACAACACCACGCCTGTCGCCAGGCCCGTAACGAGAGCGGTGATCGCCCTGCGGTTCGACAGTCGTTTCAACCGGAAACCGGCAAAGACCGGCACTACCGCCGCAGCACACAAGAGATCGGCAACCAGGAAAAGGTACAAGACCGAGTAGCCTTGCAAGGCGATCAGAAAAACCGGCACCGACAAAACAACCGTACTGGCACGTGCGATCGGGAGCAACTCGGACGCCGATCGGGAAGGATACAACCGATGGGCCTCGACGGATAAGAGGCCGGCAATCCCGTTGATAATCGAATCCGCGCTGCTCATCACGAGCAGGACGCCGAGAACGAGGAGGCACCACACGAATGCGGGCGGCAGTTGCTCGGCAACGACGTGATAGAAGGCCAGCGAAGGCTCCCCGGAAGTCTCCGTCGCTACGGCGACGAGGCCGAACCAGCCCATCGCCAGCACAACCGGAATTACCGCGAATGCAGCGACCAGAAAACCTGTACGCAGGGCCCGATCGCTGCGCACCGCATACACACGCTGCCAGATCGCCTGATCGAAAAGGCCCGCGGCCGCCATCGCAATCAGCAACGTCACCGCGCCGCCGAGACCCGGAAGAAAACCCGCATCGAGCAATTCCGGACGGGCCTCTGCAACCGCATCGTAAACACCCGCAGTTCCCCCTGTCGCATAAATGGCAGCCACAACCAAAACGGCACCCACGGGCAGGATCAGCGCGGTCTGCAGACCGTCAGTGAAGATGGAAGCCCGCAGTCCTCCAATCGTCGTGTACAGCAGGGTGGCCAATAGCACCGTCCCGGCAGAGACCCAGAGAGGGGTCCCTGCCGCCAGATTCACCATTAAGGCAAGTCCGGTGACTTCTGCAGACAGAAAGATGAACAGGTAAAAGGCCATTACCGCCAATGTGAGAAGATGCATCGCCCTGCCGAACCGCAACTGCACATATTCGGTCAGCGCGTGGCCGCGGGGCATGAGCCTTCTGACACGCCGTCCAATCCAGATGAAGAGCACCAGCGGGAGGGCCGAGCCGACGGCATAGCCGACGATATTGGGAACACCGCCCCAGGTGGCCGCTTCCGCCGGACCAAACAGAATCCAGCTTCCCATACCCGACGCAAACAAGCTCATCCCCGCCACCATTCCGCCGATCGAGCTACGTGCCGTTATGTACTGCTCGAGCGTTCTTCCGGCCCGTGACCGCCAGGTGTAGGCGGCACCGGTGATACCGACGACAAGCGCCGTCGCAGCCAGCAACCATAGAAGTGACGTACTGGTCATTCAGGACCTAAAGGAGGTGTCTGTGATCTATGCCGGCAAACGCTTTCCAACCGATCGCAACCTATTGACTGGTGCAGGAAAGCAGCATGCCGCAGGGCATCTCGTTGAGCTGCTCGATCAGTTCGTTTCGTATTCGCAACCGCTTATCGGGCTCGGGTACGCGGTACATCTGGATGATGCGTCCGCCTGTTACCGAGTCGAAATTGCCCTTTCCGGCAAGCGCACCGCTGTTGTAGACCGGTGCCGAAACGGTTCGAATCTCGAAATTGTCCGTCGCGAATGTGCCGCCTCTGCTCCGGCTGACGAGATAGCCCATCACGCCGCCACCGAGCTGCGAGGAGGTTGATTCGACGAGATACGACGGATCGCCACACGCGAAATCACCCGAGAGGCCCATGCGACGCAAGGCCATGTACGATAGAAAATCGTCGGCGCAAGAGGATTTCCCGGATTCGTAGAAGCGACCGGGTAGACCGTATTCGCGCGATACCTGATCCGGCCTGGTGGGTAACGTGTACAGGACAAGAGCCGGATCCCATTCGAACAGCACTTTAAACGCCATGGGATCGGTCATCATGTTCAGATGCACGTCGGCGAACGGAGCCGTGAAATCGAACGCCTCCATGTGCACCACCAGTTTCGACCCGATTCGGGCCTCGGAGAGTCCGTGGCCGGGGTCGTCGCGCAGGTGCAACATCGCCGATACGAGATTGGTCACCGTTCCCGTGGCGACATAGTGCAGCTTGCTGCCCCCGTTAACAATCCGGTCCGCCAACTCACCGACGAGCGCATTCACCGCACCGTTTTTCGGATAGGCGGCCAACTCAAGTTTGCCGGGGTTGCGCGGAAGTGACGGTTCGGGGTCTTCACATACCGATCCACTGTAGAGTGCGACATAAGGGCTATAGTCGAAGAAGTCCAGAAACCGTCGGTACATCGCATACGATGAACCGGGGGGATTGGGATCGCAGTGTTGTGGGCTCTCCGCTCCCGTGATACTCCTGCGCCAGCCGACGGCATCGATTCCAACTACGTTGATGCCCGGATCGGATAGGAGCGTCGCCAAGGCATACAAATCCTCTCCGTTGTCCTGGCCCGGATCTCCGCTGATCCAGACGTCGATTGCGCCCGGGTCTACCTGTCGCGTGCATTGGGTGCCTTCGGGCAACAGGTCGATGACGGTCTCACCGGCGTGCGCACACGCGTCATTCGATTGTCCATTACCGAGGCCCACTACACGCGAGCGAACGAACCTCCTCCGCGACCCACTTGCGGCATACGTGATCTCGTAAACGAAATGAATCTCCTCTTTCGGCAGCATTGGTTCGTCGATAACAAACTTGATGACGCCTTCGGATGGTGTGGCGGTCCATTCGGTCCCTCGCGGCCCGAAAACCTGCACGATACTGTCACCGGCGGCCGGATTGAATCCAACGAGGGAATCTGTCACGACGATCGGCGGAAGGGCGGACACGTTGCCGTCGTTTCTCACCGTCAGCTCCAGAATAACCTGCGCACCGATCGCGTAGGGCTGTAGTCCCGGGCGGTCTTTATCTGCGTCAGGTAGCTTGTGGTAGACGCCGACATTTGCGGTGTCGGGAGACTCCGGCAGTACCGAGTCGCAACCCGTTACCGTTGCCATTGGCAGGAAGACGAAGAGGACGTAACACCAAACGGTCCTCCGCAGGAAGGCCGGGCGTCGTCCTTTATTCCGTTTTATCAGCCGGCTATTTCGAGATTCTCCTGAACGCATGGTTGGTTTGGCTTCTGGTATACTTTCGCAGCCGGCCGGCGTGCAGAAAGCAAGCGACCGCCCCCGATTCCGCAACAACACTTCTCGGAGAGACGGTCGCGATCGCAGTCCGGCGCGTCCGGCGAATGTGCTGAACGCGCTGTCTCTGCTCCCACTCTGCCCGGGTGCCCGGGTTCCGGAATAACGCAATGATACGTGACCGCCAATCTTCCTCAAATCTGCTTTTCGGATCATCGCCGGTCGTTGGGGGGTGTTTCAATCCCGACGTCCAACCGGTCGTTCCTGTCAAGAAACGGCACGGCGGCATCCGGTTGCTTACCGTATTGAGAGAAAAATATACGGATGGACGGTCGTCCCATCGAAGCGGTATATTCCGAAATACTTGCCGGCCCTACCGGAAATCGCGTGATTGATAGCATTCTCGATAGCGAAATCAAGTACCTGAAAGGAGTTGGTCCCAGACGTGGAGAGGTTCTACGGAAAACCGGGGTCGCGACCTTTCGCGACCTGCTCTACTACTATCCCAGAAGGTATCTAGATCGTTCTTCCGTTACGCTCATTCGTGACCTTACAGACGATGGTGGCCCTGTAACGATCGTGGGCGAAGTACTGGCGCAGGGCAAGGCGCGCGGTCGCCGTCCCCGATTCGAGCTACGCATCGACGACGGAAGCGGAAGGCAGCTGAGATGCGTGTGGTTCAACGGAGTTGCCTGGATCAGCAAGGCTTTTCAGACGGGGGAACGCCTGGCCGTCCACGGTACCCCTCAGCGGTACGGTGGCGGTTTTTCGATCGTTCATCCGGATTTCGACCGTCTCGACAACGAGGGTCCTTCGCTGGACACCGGCCGCATTATTCCTCTGTATCCGGGCGGGGCCGCACTCGACCGGGTCGGCCTCACGAGCAGGAGCTTCCGAAAGCTCATCTATACGTTGATCAAGAAGCACGGCTTGGAAATTCCCGAAGTGTTGCCCGACGAGACGCGGCACAGCTACGACCTCATGGATGGAAATGTGGCAATTCGTGCCGTGCATTTCCCGAAGAGCCATGAGGAACTCCACCGCGCGCAGTATCGGCTCAAGTTCGAAGAATTCTACTTTCTGCAGCTCCTTCTGGCGGCCACGCGACAAGGCCGGCGCGAGGACGCTGCAGGCATCCGGCTGACTACCGAAGGACCGCTGCTGGAAGCTTTTCCGAGAGAGGTGCTGCCGTTTGAACTCACCGATGCCCAAAAACGTGCCGTCGAGGAAATAGGGCAAGATGTAGCGGGCGGTCGCCAGATGAACCGGCTCATTCAGGGGGACGTCGGGTGCGGCAAAACGATCGTGGGGGTGTCGGCGATGCTCATGGCGGTAGACAGCGGCCATCAGGCGGCGTTCATGGCGCCGACCGAAATTCTTGCCGAGCAGCACTACGCGTCACTGCGCCGGTATCTGGAACCGCTTGGATTGAATGTCGGGCTGCTGATCGGTGGACAGCGCAAGAAGTTGCGCGAGGAGATCCTCACAGCCATCGCGGCGGGCGAAATGCAGGTAGTGGTGGGGACGCACGCGCTGATCGAGGAAAAGGTGGTGTTCAAGTCGATCGGGATGGCGATAGTGGACGAACAACACCGCTTCGGGGTCATGCAGCGCGCGCGTATGTTCCACAAAGGCGCTCGTCCGCATATGCTTCTAATGACGGCGACGCCCATTCCCCGGAGTCTGGCGATGACGCTCTACGGCGATCTGGACGTCACCGTAATCAATGAACTTCCGGCGGGCAGAAAACCGATCGAAACACGCCTGCACAGTGAGAAGGACCGGCCGGAAGTCTATGATTTTCTTCGGACACAACTGCGGTCCGGTAGACAGGCATACGTCGTTTTTCCGCTCGTCGAGGAGAGCGAGAAACTGGACCTCAAGGATGCCGAAAACGGATTCAAACATCTCGAAGAAGAGTTTCGCGCCTACACCGTCGATCTGGTGCATGGGCGTATGTTTTCATATGAAAAGGACGAGGCCATGGCGCGGTTCAAATCGGGTGAGACGGATATTCTGGTCTCGACCACGGTCATCGAGGTCGGTGTCGACGTTTCGAATGCCACGGTCATGGTGATCGAACACGCGGAGCGTTTCGGTCTGAGCCAGCTTCACCAGTTGCGAGGTCGTGTAGGACGCGGTGTCGAGCAGAGTTACTGTCTGCTGATGGCCGACTACCGGCAATCGGAAGAGGCTCGCGAACGCCTGCAGGCGATGGTTTCAACTACGGACGGATTTAAAATCAGCGAAATGGATCTGAAGCTTCGCGGCGCAGGAGACCTTTTGGGCACGCGCCAAAGCGGTCTGCCGATGTTCAGGCTCGCCGATCTCGTCCATGATCAGCCGATTCTCCATAAAGCCAGAGAGGCGGCATTCGCGCTTATAGAGGACGATCCGCATCTTCGAAAGGAACGTCATGCCGAAACGCGTGCGCATCTGGAGCGAACGGCACCCGAAGGCACGGCGCTTGCCCGAATTGGTTGATCAAAGCGTTACATTATCTACGAACAACGGCTGCCCACCGGCGCCGGTCGATTCCATCCGAAAGCTCTCGCGTACGATTTCCATGGAACTACCTGAATTGTTTTACCGAGGCGGAGTCGCACTTTTTATCGGTTTGCTTGCAGGGCTGCAGCGCGAGCGCGTCCAGCAGAAGCAGTCGCGAGAGCTTTCATTTGGCGGAGCACGCACCTTTCCGTTGATCGCTTTGATCGGCTATGTCGCTGCCATGCTGAGCGGACTGCATGACCTGCCGGGTATTTTCATGGTCGCGCTGGGAGTTGTAGCGGTCCTGATCGGCATCTCATACGCATTCAGTGCGCGCAAGGGTCAGTTTGGCATGACGACGGAGATGGCGGCAATCCTGGTTGTACTTGCCGGCGGCCTCTGCTACTGGGGCCGCTTGCCCTTGGCCGTTGCTCTGGGAGTTGCCACGACCGCGCTTTTAACCATCAAAGTGCAGACACGGCATTTCGTTCGGCGCCTCTCGAGAGAGGATGTAATGGCGACAGTCAAATTCGCCATCATTTCAGCCATCATCCTGCCCGTGCTGCCGAATCGGACATACGGATCCGCCCCATTCGACGTCCTCAATCCTCACAAGGTGTGGTGGATGGTGGTCCTGATTTCCGGCATCGGTTTCCTGGGATACATATTGATCAAACTGGTCGGTACGCGCCGCGGCGTAGGGCTAACGGGCCTGCTTGGCGGACTGGTGTCGAGCACGGCGGTAACCCTGTCATTTGCACAGCGCAGCAGGGGGCAGGACACGATGGCAAAGCCGTTTGCGGTCGCCATTCTGGTCTCTTGGGCGATCATGTTTGTCCGCGTCATCATCGAGGTGGCGGTGGTGAACAGCGCGATGCTGGTCCGACTCTGGTTGCCGATGACGGGTGCCGGCGCTACAACCCTGGCTTACTGCGCCTATCTGTATTTTGGCCGGCGAGGAACGATTCAGGAAGAGGAAGATGACGAGCGATACGCCAACCCTTTCGAGCTTGCGCCCGCACTGACCTTTGGATTGCTCTACGGATTGATTCTTCTCGTGGCAGGTGCAGCGCAGATGTACTTTGGCGATACCGGGCTGTATCTGTCCAGTCTCGCCTCGGGCCTGGCCGATGTCGACGCGATAACGTTATCCGTTGCCGAACTGACGCTGGACCCGTCTCGCCTTTCGCTGACCAGCGGCGCGCGCGCCGTTGTTCTGGCGGTCGTTTCCAATACGATGGTGAAGGCGGGCATCGTCATTGCCACGGGCAGCCCGGCCCTTCGTCGGGTGCTCTTACCCGGCTTGCTGCTCATCGTGGCTTCGGCGCTGGGCCTGCTGCTCGTCGTCTGATTCGTACTGGATAATGGCCGGCGCAAATCACACGGCGTACTGCCGGTTCAGGCAGCGTGCAGGTTATAAAGTCGTTTAAACAAGTATCGTGCCCGCACTCCCCCATGGGAAATGCGTAAAATTGCCCAATTCCGCGCCGTCACCGGCAATTCCTGCGGTTGACAAACATCCTGGAATGATGAACGTATAATAACTTCCATTCACAACTACCCTCTGTTTTATGTCGTCAAACTCCCAGCGCAGCGGTGCGTCCGGTATTGACTGGATCACCCTGACTTTCATTTCCTCCTATCATCTGGCCCTGCTTATCGCATTGCCGCTGTACCTCATGCGCCGACCGCCGGGTTGGGACCTTTTGGGTATTACGTTGTTGCTGGTATCAGGCTGCGCATTGGCCATTACGGCCGGCTATCACCGGCTGTATGCGCACAAAACGTATGAGACGCGGAGGCCGGTAGAATTTGTTCTTCTCTTTTTTGGTACGCTTGCTACACAGGGAAGCGTCTTGCGCTGGTCGCACGACCACCGTTTGCACCACCGCCACGTCGATACGGAAAAAGATCCGTATGATACCTATAAAGGATTCTGGCATTCGCATCTCCTCTGGATGTTCAAGAAGGAGATGACCTTCGACGACCGCTACCTGGGCGATCTGAAAAGGAACAGGTGGCTCGTGTTCCAGGACCGCTATTATGGTGTCCTCGTTGCGCTTTCGAACGTGCTGGTCATTGCCGGGGCATATGCGGTCACCGGAGACTTTTTCGGCGCGGTTGTCTTTGCCTTCCTCGTCCGGACGTTCCTGGTGCACCACTCCACCTGGTTCATCAACTCGCTGGCCCATATGTGGGGCGCCAAACCGTATTCAAGCGAGCACTCCGCCGTCAACAACTTCATTCTCGCTTTCCTGACGTTCGGCGAGGGATACCACAACTATCACCACACTTTCGCCGGTGACTACCGCAACGGCATACGCTGGTGGCAATTCGATCCGACGAAACTGCTTATCTGGGGACTCAACAAGGTCGGACTCGCCTCCAATCTCAAGCGCACGGATCCTTTCATGATCAAACGAAAGCTCCTGGCGGCCGACCGCAAGTTGATGATTGACCATCTGGAGAACGTCAAGGATCCGGATCCGTCGGCTTTCGTGACGGCGATCGAGAAACTCTCGGAAAAGATCACGGAGACCATCTCGACCGCCCGATCCACTATGGAGAAATACCGATCGCTGGACAGGAAGCGGGAGCGGACCGAGTTGCAGCAGCTCAAATCCCGGATGCGGGATCTTCGCAGAGAACTGAGTCAGGATTTCAAGACGTGGAATCGGATGTGCCGTACCGTCTTGACCATACAGCCCGTAACCGCACGTGAACACTAGAGCGTATTTGCACTATCCGGTATAGGTCCCGGGACCTACACTACTGCGGACGGATGTCCGCTTGTTTGTCCGGACAGCCGGCGATAGCGGCGATACCCGGCATATTGCGATGAATGGAAACGGATGGGGCGATCTCGTCTTGCAGCAAAGCCCATGTCACTACGGTTCCCAGTATCGCTCCATACCCTCTGCCGGCTCCCAGTCCGGATCGTCCCCGAAGGTCCGCCAGATAATTGAAGACACCTCGCGAATGAGCCGGTATCCTTCGTTTTCGGAGGTCCAGCGTGTGTCCGCTTGATTCTTCGTGACAATGCAGAATACATAGTCGCCTCCGGACGGACTCGCCAGAACGACCTCCGATTTTGATGCCGAGACGGCGCCCGATTTGGCGATAACCTGTACATAGGGCGGAATACGGGACAATGCTTCATCATTCCAGTACTGATTGGAGAGAATTCGATCCATTTCCTCGGAGGCGGCGGGAGATACCAGCCTCCCATGCCTGATCTGAAGAAGCATCGAGGCCATTTCCCGTGGAGTCGTTTGGCCCCAACCGTATGCCTCCCAATCTTCCCCTCGTCCCGGCGTCCGGCTATTCACGCGGGTGCGCTCGAATCCGTTGGCCGCCAGCCATTCATTAACGGCACTTCCTCCTCCCACTTTTTCCTGGCACCACAAAGCGGCGGTGTTGTCGCTTAGCGTGATCATAAGCAGAACGACCTGCGCCGGCGGAATACCGCGTCCTTCTTTGAACGAGGCCAGCAGATCTACACCCGGGTACCGTAGCGAGTCCCGATACTCCCAGCGATCGTGGTATCCGAAAGTACCTCGCTCCATCCGGTCGAACACGGTCGC
>CAZIIP010000103.1:0-9899 GCA_964539455.1 uncultured Rhodothermales bacterium | reverse complement strand
CACGTCGCCTGTGAAAGCCGTTCCGGTAGACTCATCCAGATATGCGATATGGTGGCTTGCGTGCCCCGGCGTGGACTCCGTCAACAGCACCTTCCTCCCGAAAGCAATACGGCGTCTTTTTTCCAGTACGACGACGTTCTCCCTGGGAACGGGCAAAAATCTTCCCCATAGCTGCTCCATCCGGTCACCGTAGATGCGTGCCGCGCTATTCATCAGGCGCTCCGGATTCACCATATGCGGCGCCCCCTTTTCGTGCACGTAGACGATCAGATCGGGCTGCTGCGCGAGTAGTGAGCCCGTACCGCCTGCGTGGTCCAGATGGATATGGGTGAGCAAAACGGCATGGAGATCCGACGTTTGGATGCCCTCGCCGGCCAGCAGATCAATCAAGTTCGGAATGGACGGATCGGGACCGGGATCGACGAGCAAAATGCCGTCTGCAGTCTCCACAACCCCGCATCCGATAATGCCGGTTTCGTTCTGGTAATGCACGTCGGCCAGTCTGATACCGTCACTAACCGGTTCGAGGCGTTCGGTCGGCATAAGCACATCCTGTTTTATTGCACGTCCATAACGGCATCCTGAGCAAGTGCGATGGATCCAAGCACCCCTGCACGATTGCCCAAAGCGGGCGGAACGATATACGCGTCGATCTCTTCGAGTACGGCAGGAGACGCCACATAGCCGTTCAGCAGTCGCTGCAGTTCCTTTCTGATTTTTGGAAAGAGATGCAACTGCTCCATTACACCTCCGCCGAGTATGAACCGCTTCGGCGAAACCGTAAAGAGAAAGTTAACGAGCCCTGCTGCCAGATAGAAAGCCTCGAGGTCCCACGCTTCATGATCTTCCGGAAGCGTCCGGGGATCGGTCTCCCAGCGAGCCTCCAGCGCCGGTCCGTTGGCAAGTCCTTCGAGGCAATCGGCGTGATAAGGACAAACACCCGGAAATGGATCTTTTTCGAGATCGTGCGGGACGCGCACGTGGCCCATTTCGGGATGGACCAATCCGTGGGCACGTTTTCCCCTCACCATCAGGCCGCCGCCGATCCCGGTCCCGACGGTGATGTAGATAAAGGTGTCGACGTCTTGCGCCGCACCCCATCGATGCTCGCCCAGTGCGGCGGCGTTCACATCCGTATCGAAGCCTACGGGGACGCCCAATTCCCGTCGTACCTCACCGGCAAGATCGGTCCACGCCCATCCGGATTTTGGAGTTGACGTGATGTAACCGAAAGTGTCGGAGTCGGGATCCGGATCAATCGGGCCGAACGAGCCGATTCCCACACCATCGATTTGCCCTTTCCATTTGTGGAAAAAATCAAAAACCCGACCAATGGTTTTGTCCGGGGTAGTCGTCTCGAACCGGACCTCGTCGCGAAAATCGTCGGGAGAGGATGCGACCGCACACACAAATTTGGTGCCTCCTGCTTCGATGCCGCCGTATAGAGCCATAAAACGGGTACGTTTGTTGTTCGAAAGTTGTCGTGCAACACGGGCACTCCTGTCGGACGCTTCCGTGTGCCGGTTGCTATATGGAAACTAGCGCAACACAGCCATCATTACCGCATGATTGCCCGCATTCACGTCAAATGTGTCCCCTGATGCGCGACCAGAGTATACCCAGACGCTCGTAAATACCTGTTCGCGTCAGAAAGAGTGCCGACGAGCTGGGCACGTAACTTTCAAACTGCTTCCGCTCTCCGTCACTCACCTTGAATCCGGTCGGTGCCGGAACGGGATGCATCCGCTGTTTGGCAAAAAGGGCCATCGCCCGCGGCATGTGTGATGCAGAGGTAACCAGAACAAAGGCGCTGTCCCCAACCACCGAGCGAATGTTTCTCGATTGGTCATCGGTATCCAGTGATCGGGACTCGAGCACCATCCGTTCGGCGGGCATGCCAAGCTGCGTTGCCACATCGTACATGATCCGGGCGCCGGTAAGTCCCTCGCTCCTTGCGCCCCCGGAAAGCAATAGTTTTACATCCGGATAGTGATGGTACAAGCGAATCCCCTCCACCACCCGTGCGAGCGAAGGCATCGATATCCGATGGATTGACGCACGTTCCGAATCCCTCGCAAATCCGCCACCCAGAATCACGATCCATTGAGGCTGAAAGTCAGGCCGAGAAGCCGGATCGAACACCTCGTATTGTTGCTCGAGGCTGCCCAGAACGCAATCGGCAACCGGTGGAAAGGAAGACAGTCCCAGGGCTAAAAATGCAGCGGTACCCAAAACGGCTGCCGACCGTGACCGCTTGCCGCGCCACAACAGGATCACCGTGATACCCAGAATTATCAGAATGACGGGCACCGGAAAGATCAGGGACGAAACGGCTTTTTTCAGCGCAAACATACGTCTATCGGTTTGGCTGTGAAATACGGAGTGCAGGTTTGCCGGCGGCAACAGCCGACTCAGGTAGCCTCCTGGACGGATACGCGCTGCTTTCTCCTTTCATTGGCGTCGAGCATCCGCTTTCTAATCCGGAAAGAGCCGGGCGCCACTTCAATCAGTTCATCGTCGCGAATAAACTCGATTGCCTCCTCGAGTGACATCTTCCGTGGAGGTACAAGTTTTTCAAAAGAATCCGCCGAAGCCGCCCGGTGATTGGTCGACTTCTTTTCTTTTGTGATGTTGACGTCGAGATCCTTATCCCGGCTGTTCTCGCCAACCAGCATGCCGGTGTATACTTCCTCTCCCGGTCCGACAAACAGTTCGCCACGTTCCTGCAGGTTGACCACCGAATAGCTGGTCGTTTTGCCGGGGCGATCGGCCACGAGAGCGCCGGTCGACCGGTGCATGATTGTGCCTGCCCAGGGGCGGAAGCCGGCAAACAGGTGGGTGAGCAGGCCGGTACCCTTCGTATCGGTCAGGAACTCATTGCGATAGCCGATCAGACCGCGGCTGGGCATCTCGAATTCAAGCCGCACCCGACCTTTTCCGTGGTTGACCATGCGCATCATGTTTCCTTTGCGCAGACCGAGTTTTTGTACCACGACGCCCATGAATACTTCCGGAACGTCGATCAGTACATCCTCGAACGGCTCTTGCAGCACCCCGTTTTCCTTGCGTGTGATCACACGCGGCATGCCGACGGAAAACTCGTAGGCTTCCCGTCGCATCTGCTCGATCAGGATCGCCATCTGCAGTTCGCCTCTTCCATAGACGAGATAACGGTCCGGGCTTTCGGTTTCCTCAATCCGTATGGCGAGGTTCGCCTCGGCCTCGCGCATCAGCCGATCGCGCAAGGTTCGCGAGGTCACATACTTCCCGTCACGGCCACAGAACGGAGAGTCGTTCACGCAGAATTCCATCGACATTGTCGGCTCGTCCACGTGCAACGGTGGAAGTGGATCGGGATCCTCCGCATCCGCAATGCTTTCGCCTAAACCGATACCCACGACACCTGCGACGGCGACAATATCACCGGGAAAAGCCTCAGAGACCTCGATTCGGCGAAGACCTTCGTACGTAAACAAAGAGGTCACCTCTCTCAACTCGCTGGAACCGTCACGGTGACATAGTGCCACCTCTTGGCGGTTGCTCAGAGTGCCGCGCATCACCCTTCCGACGGCGACCGGGCCCAGGTAGGCATCGGGTTGTACACTGGTAACCAGAACCTGCAGTGATTCATCCGGCTCTCCGCCGGGAGGCGGCACGTGAGACAGGATGACTTCGAATAGCGGTCGCAAATTTGTAAGCGGTTTTTCGGGCTCCGTCCGACACTTTCCGTCTCGTGCAATAGAATAGACCACCGGAAAATCGATCTGGTCGTCTGAAGCATCCAGGTCGATAAAGAGATCGTACGTGTCGTTCAGTACGTCCTCCGGGCGGGCGTCCGTGCGGTCGATCTTGTTGATCACCAGGATGGATGCCAGCCCGAGTTCAAGTGCCTTCTGCAACACAAACCGTGTTTGCGGCAAGGGCCCTTCGGCTGCGTCGACCAGGAGCAGGATGCCGTCCACCAGCCGCAACGTTCGCTCTACCTCTCCGCCGAAGTCGGCATGGCCCGGCGTGTCCACGATGTTGATCTTCACATCCTCGTACATCACGGCCGTGTTTTTAGCCATGATAGTGATGCCCTTTTCCCGCTCGAGGGCCATGGAATCCATGACGCGCTCCTGCACGTCCTGGTTGTCCCTGAAGATGCCACTCTGCCACAGCATGGCATCCACGAGCGTCGTTTTGCCGTGATCCACATGTGCGACAATGGCGATATTTCGAAGTGATCTGCTACTCATAGTCCAACGCGGGTTGTTCGAGCGCCCTTAACCTCCAATAACACCCAAAGTTCACCCGGGCCGGCAATGTTACAGATCTACTGTCCGGTGGCCCGCTCTATTTCTTTTTCTAACGCTTTGTCCGCAGCCTCTTTCTGCTGTACCACATCATCGGCATGTCGCTTCAACTGGTCAACTTTCCCGGGCGTGTTGGGCGTACCTGGTCGGGCGGGGGTCATGGTCCGTTCGGGGTGGCCCCGGGCATAAGCCTCCCAGGATCCGTCCGGTGCCCTTCGTTCCACGGCACCGTTAAAACGGCTGATCCGAAATGCCGGAACGCCGGCGGCGGGGTCTGCCGGTATGTGCCGATAGGGTGTCGGCCACACGAACCATCCGACAAGAGGGAACGCAAACAGTAGGAACCAGCCGATCAAACGTTTGAGTGTCATTTGCGCTCCGGAATAAATATGTTACCAATAATTTCCGAATTGACAACATACTAACGGTAGGACAACCGATCGACTGCCACTGAACGCGGCGATCTTCAACAACGCACCCTATCTTTGGCATACGACGTGAATCGCCGACAGAAACCAGGCACCAAGACCAAGACGCTGCAACTTTATGAATTCCTCCAGACGTGACTTCCTGAAACGAACCTCCTTGGCCGTCGCCGGAGCGGCAACCATCAAGGAATTCCCCCATGTCATTGCCGGTTCTGCACCACCGGACGATCCCATACGTGTCGGTGTTATCGGCTGTGGCGGCAGAGGTACGGGGGCGGTGCTCAATGTGCTGCAGGCCGCAACACATGTGGTGTATCCGTCGGCCGGCTATCACACGGAAGATGTCGCAACGGGAGCGCGCGCCGCTGCGGAAAATGTCGAGGTCGTGGCCCTGGCGGATGTATTCCAGGACCGGCTCGACGCCTGCCGGGTGCAGATCGACAAACTCGGCGTCACGGTCCCGGACGAAGCCTGCTTTGTCGGTTTCGACGCCTACAAGGACCTGTTGGCTATGGACGAAGTGAATTACATCATCATTGCTTCGCCACCACATTTTCATCCGATTCATCTGTTGGCCAGTGTCGAGGCGGGGAAAAACGTCTTCATGGAGAAGCCTGCCGCAGTGGACGGACCGGGCATCCGGATGGTAATGGAAGCGGGTCGCATTGCAGACGAGAAGGGTGTCGGCATTGTGGCCGGTACGCAACGCCGGCATCAGGAAGAATATGTGGAAGCGGTCGCCAGAATCCAGGATGGCGCCATAGGCGAGATACATACCGCGCGGGCCTATTGGAACGGAGGGGAAATCTGGGTGATCGAACGGGAACCGGGATGGTCGGATATGGAGTGGCAGCTCCGGAACTGGAACTACTTCACCTGGCTGTCGGGCGACCACATCGTGGAGCAACATGTCCACAATCTGGATGTCATCAACTGGGTCCTCGGCACCCATCCCGAAAGTGCGCGGGCGCTCGGAGGCCGTCTGGCGCGTAAACATCCCATTCACGGACACATCTACGATCACTTCGCTGTGGAATTCGAATATCCCGACGGCGTCCGCCTGTTCAGCCAGTGCCGGCAAATGAACGGTTGTGAGAATCTGGTGGCGGAAGGTGTGCACGGTACCAACGGCTGGAGCAACTGCGCCAACCTGATCGAGCCGGTAGACGGTGAGCGCTGGCGGTATCGTAACAGGAATGCGCCGAATCCCTACGAGCAGGAGCACGTCGATCTGATCAACAGCATCCGAAGCGGAAAGCCGCTGAACGAAGCCCGGGCGGTGGCGGAATCGACCCTCATGGGAATCATGGGAAGAGATTCAGCCTATAGTGGCCAGGCCGTCACCTGGGAGCAGGCACTCAACTCCGAGAGAGACTGGTCGCCGCCCGCCTATGCGTTCGGCGATCTGCCTTTCCCGGAAGTACCCAAACCGGAAAACTTCGAGCTCCTGTAGAACCAGATGGCTGCCGTTTGCAGCTGACCACGGAAATGGAACGGCTTACTGACGGATTGGGACTCGCGCTTGGTGGCGGGGGCATGAAAGGTCTTGCCCACATCGGTGCGGTTTCGGTCATCGAAAAAATGGGAATGCATCCGGCATTGGTTGCCGGGACCAGCATCGGTTCGATCGTGGGCGCGATGTATGCCGCCGGCATGAGTGCAGGCGAAATGAAGGCGGCGGCGGATGCCCAGCCCCTGCTTTCGCTCCTTTCGCTGCGTTTTGACGGGAAAGCCATGCTGGATACGTCGGGCGTGAGGTCGTTTCTCGAGGAATATGTGGGAGACGTAGAATTCGGCGCACTGAAGCGGGGCTTTCTTGTCACCACGACCGATCTGGAAACCGGTGATCTCGTGCTCATCGATTCGGGCTCCGTAATCGACGCCGTATTGGCCTCTTCGGCCATTCCGGGGTTGTTCGCACCCGTCGTAATCGATGATAGATATCTGATGGACGGCGGCATGCTCGAAAATCTTCCCGTCAAACCGCTTCGCGATCGGGGCGCAACCCAAATAATCGGTGTGCGCCTTTTTTATCACCAGCGATGCTGGAAAATGGGGGAAGCCAGAAGAAAGGGCCGGCCGGACGACACTACGCGGAAAAGCTGGCGCGAGCGAATCAGCCTGGAGGACCTTCGTCACCTGCCCGCCTCGGTCATGGAACGCTGGTTGCAGGCGGGACACGCCGGCATCGAGGCCTTTCGAATTGCCCAGCGCGGTCTGGATTTGATGGTGAGCCATCAGGAAGCCGAGCGGCTGAAGACCTATCCGCCCGACGTGTTGATCTCACCCGATGTAGTCGACATTGGTGCGCTCGATTTTCATGAGGACAAGCGTGCCGTGTTCGAATCGGGCGTATCGGCCGCCTGTGCCGTAGAGGACGCGTTGCAGAAGCTGGCAGGCGATTTGTTGGGGTCCGAATCGGCAAATACCGAGCCTTTGCAGGAACGTTTGTAGCGCATCGGCAATTCGACGGACACCAGCGCTTTTCAGCACAATCAATATTTGACATGATCCGAGGTTTTCTCGCGACAACGCTCGCCGTGATATTTTTTATGCTGCCGGCGTGCAAACAGCAACCGCCCGGCAACGCCACGAATGAGCCCGCGGCCAAAACGACGGCAACCGATGCAGCCGCGACCGTTCGCGTAGGTGGCTGGGACGGAATCAACAATCTGTTTCGAGAAGGCGATCTGTATTTCGGCGGACAGCCCGACTCCGTCTCGCTCGTACGCCTGGCGCAGGAACTCGGCATGGGTACCGTGATCACCCTTCGCAGCCCGGAAGAGGATGCCGCGACGCCTTTCGACGAGGTCGCGCTGATCGAGGAGCTCGGAATGGACTTCATTCGTATTCCGGTCGATCCGGTCACGGTGTCGCCGGCGGAAGTGGCTTACCTGAAGGATGCGCTCGACGAGGCGGAAGGACCCGTATTGGTGTACTGCGGCTCGTCAAACCGCGTCGGAGGACTTTGGGCCGCTCATCTGGCCACCAATGAGGGACTGACCGTGGAGGAGGCGCTCGAACGAGGCCGGGCTGCCGGACTCAGGACTCCTTCGATGACCGAGGCCGTACACCGCATTCTCGCGGAAACCGATCGGTAGTGTGTGGCGGCCTGCTCTTCTGGCGTGTTGGTTGTCGGTGCCCGGTGAGCTAATCTGAACGGCGGAAACCGCCGGGTGACGGACCCGAAACTGCAGGTCAGGAACAAGGCACCCTGTTTGGAGCATTTAAGAAAGCGCCGTTCGCGTTTTCCTGCCCATCTTTTTCAACGACCCATTTCCAATGAACAAGCTATCTCGCCGCGAATTTCTCAAATCGGCCTCGGCCGGCTTTGCCGCCACGCTGGCGGCCGGCCACACCGCGAAAGCCATCACAGCTCCCGTCGCCCCCCTGACGGCAGCAGACAGAGTAGTGCTGGGCAATAGTGGCATCGAAACGCCGTTTCTGGCCTTCGGAACCGGAGTGCACGGATTCAACAACCAGTCCGAGCTTACCCGTATGGGTGAGGAGCGGGCGCTGTCTCTCGTGCGGTACGCACAGGAGCGGGGGGTCACATTCCTCGACATGGCCGACACCTACGGTACCCATTTTATCGGAAAACAGGCGCTCAAGTCCGTTCTGCGCGAACAATCGGTGGTACTGACCAAGTTTTGGAACGGAACGGGTCCGTGGAAGCACGAAAAAGGATTCGGGCGCCGGGAAATTGACCGGTTCCGTAAAGAACTGGACACCGATTACCTCGATATCGTGCTGCTTCACCGTCAGATCGAGGAGCAATGGCCCTCTTATTCGTCAAAACTGAGGGACGAACTCAGCGAATTGAAGGAGGAGGGTGTTATCCGGGCGCTCGGCGTTTCCTGTCATGACTTCAACGCGATGGAAGTCGCCGCGAGCGAGCCATGGGTGGATGTCCTGTTGGCACGCGTCAACTATCGCGGCGGACGGGAATTCAGCTGTGACAACACCCGCGACGAGGTCGCACGCGTGCTCAAACTGGCCAAGTCGAACGGCAAGGGTGTGATCGGGATGAAGATCTACGGTGTGGGCAAACTCACCGCCGAGGACGAACGAGACGCATCATTGCAATACGTCGTCGACAACGATCTCGTCGATGCCATGACCATCGGCATGCTCAAGGAATCGGAGGTGGACGACAATCTTGCCCGCATAAACAAGGTCTTGGCGAGCCGCTCCGGTTAGGAGGACCTTTCAGGAAGGCCGAAGTGGCGGCGGCATAATCTCCCGCTCGAGCGAATCCCGGCGGACCAACCGGTCAGTCTACGACGGCAATCCCGCGGGTCTGGACGACCGTGCCGGCACGCATACGAAGCAGGTACATACCGCTCGGGAGGTCCGTGCGCTTGATCAGGAGTTGGTGATTTCCGGCATGTTGCCTTGCCTCCAGCAGCACCCGAACGGTCCGACCCAGCATATCCAGTAGCTCGATACGCACCTCACCCGGTTCGGCGAGGGCGTACGCAACCATTGATCGCGTCGAGAAGGGATTCGGATAGTTCTGCCGGAGTTCCGTCACGCCGGCGGGAAGATCACCGCCGGAAGCGGTCGTTGCCGACACACGAATGAACACCGACGCATCGTCCACACCGCCTCGCCCGTCCGATATGGTATAGACCAGCAGGTCGTTCGCCAGAAAGCCCGGATTGGGCGTGTATCGAATTTCCGTAGCAGACCACGTAGCGGTACCGTTTATGGGATCTTCGCTGATGCCGGTAATGCTTAATGGATCGCCGTCGGCATCGGTGTCGTTTTCGAGCACGAGAAGTACCGACTCCACGCCGGAGCCTACGGTGATGGAGTCGTCAACCGCTACGGGCGCGGTATTCGGTCCGGCAGCGGTCAGAAACGACCACGTGGCGGATGTGACGGTATCTTCGTCCTTGCTCGCCGATACCGCCCAGTGATAGGTCGTGAGTTGATCGAGCGAGATCCCCGAAGCCGTGGTGTCGGTTTGATCTCGGTCGAGCACGGGATTCGAAAGATCGGCCGCCGTCGAGACCCGAATTCTGTACTCTTCGGCTGAGGCGACGGCTCGCCACGAAAACGTGGGTGTCGTCGAGACGTCCTCTGCACCGTCCGCGGGCGAAACGAGCACCGGTGCGGTAAGCGGTTGCTCGACCTTGCCCACACCGGTCAACTCCACCTCAACCGGCGTCGC